>NZ_GG774808.1:79867-134740 GCF_000163675.1 Bacteroides sp. D22
CGGCACAGTATAGCGGGGAGAAAGCTTCTTCAAAACGGCGCCAGTCTATCTTATTGGCAAGCAGGTATAAGGGATGCCTGGGATTCAGCTGGTCTGTCAAAGAGCTGAACAAGGAGGGCTGAGGGGTGGTCTTGTTTATCATAATAATCTGCAAGTTTTCAACCATAAAGATACAAAAACTTGCAGATATATCAAAGCAATTTATATATTAATATGTTGATTATTAGGCGTAAAAGCACATTCTAAGGGGCGACTATTTAATGAGTGGCAAATATTCTCCATAACCTTCCTCTTTCATTTTCTCTTTCGGGATAAAACGAAGGGAGGCGCTATTGATGCAATAACGTAATCCGCCTTTCTCTTTCGGACCATCTGTGAATACATGTCCCAGATGCGCATCCCCGGTTTTACTGCGCACTTCCGTACGTATCATGCCATGCGAAGTATCTTTCTTCTCTGCGATGATATCTTTTTGAATCGGCTGGGAAAAGCTAGGCCACCCGCAACCCGAATCGAACTTGTCGGTAGAAACAAACAAAGGCTCTCCGGTGGTAATATCAACATAAATGCCTGGGCGATGCTCATTCCAGTATTCATTGTGGAAGGCCGGTTCGGTGGCATTCTTCTGGGTTACTGCATATTGTTCCGCCGACAGTTCCTTGCGGAGGGTTGAGTCATCCGGTTTTTGATACACTTTTGTTTTCGGTGCATTGGCTTTGCGTGCCATTTCAAATAAAGCAGGATTGATATGGCAGTATCCTCCCGGATTTTTATCCAGATAGTCCTGATGGTAAGTCTCTGCCGGATAGAAATTAGTCAATGGCTTTACTTCTATAGCGATAGGAGTCTTATATTGTGTAGACAATAGTTTAATAGCCTGGTTAATGACAGGAAGATCTTCTTTATTTATATAATAAATTCCGGTTCTATACTGTGTTCCCCGGTCATTACCCTGACGGTTGAGGCTGGTAGGATCAATTGTCTTGAAATACAGATCGAGCAGCAAATTTAAATCTACCGTTTTAGGATCATAAACCACCTTTACTGTTTCCGCAGCATTGGTTTTTCCTGAACAGACCTGTTCATAACTCGGGTTGGCAACATTACTGTTGGCATATCCTACTTGAGTACTTTCTACTCCTCGAATTTGTTTCAGGAAATGTTCTGTTCCCCAGAAGCATCCTCCTGCAAAATAGATTTCTGCTTGATTTTTCATTGGTTTAGCAACTCCTAAAAATGTATTACTAATCACTACGATCACTATGATGATAAAATACTTCATATCCGTTAGTTCTTTCTATAATAACGAATGAACCAACGGATATGTTTGAAGGAACTACTATACTAAACTCAAATATATTTCTTTTTATTCAATGATCTGTCCTTTGTAGAAATCCAGAATTTTAGTCCGGAACAGATAGTCGTATTTAGCTTGCAACTTATCCGAAAGAGCTTTCGTCAGATTAAGTTTGGCTTCATTATATTCTACAAAGGTAGCTTTGCCGTTATTGAATTTCTCACTCATTAGGCGGAAAGACTCCTCGTTGGCTTTCACTGCCACTTCACTGGAGTTGTACTTGCTTTCAGCAGCTAGAGCATTATACCAAGCCTGCTGAATCTCTTTGTAGAGTACTTTCTTTGCGTTATCCAATCTCAAAGATAAGTCTATTTGTTGTAAACGAGCGGTGCGTACTCGGTTTCGTGTAGAAAAACGATTAAAGATCGGAACGCTCAAATTGAATCCTATATACTTATTTAGGTTGTTCTTTATCTGACTGCCGAAGCTGTTTTCTGATCTTCCGCTCACCGTATAATAATTGCTACCCAAACCGGCGCTGAAAGAGAGTTGTGGATAGAATGCACTTTGAGCAATACGAATGCTATTAAGACTACCTTGTAAACGGTATTCTGCAGCCTTAATACTTGGTTTGTAAGCAAGAGCCTGTGTATATATATCATCCGGTGGGGTGAGAGATTCGAACTCTAGTTCTTCCTTAGGACTTTCGAGCACGAATCCTTCAGGCGTAGGTAATTCCAAAAGTTGGGTGAGGTCTAATAATGACAACTTGTACGTATTGTCTGATTGTACAGCAGTCATTTCGTCCTGTGCGACACGGGCTTGTGCTTCGGCCACTTCAGAAGGGGATGCTTTACCTACTCCGTGAAGTCCTTGGATACGCTTTAGCTGGTCTTTGCTTAAATTTACCTGATTATGAGCAACCTTACTTAATTCTTGGTTGAATAAAACCTGCAAATAAGCGGAAGTGACATTGATTGCAATGTCTTCTTTGGCTTTATTCAAATCTTCTATAGCGGCTTTTAAATCCAACTTGGCAAGTGAATATTGGTTGGATAACTGCAAACCGGTAAATATCGGTACATTGGTTCCCAAGCTGAAACTGGTATTGGCACTGTTAATGTCACTATACGAGTTGTCTATCGGAGAAGCAGTACGTCCCCAACTCCAGTTTTGGCTGGCGCTACCGCTCAAATTCGGAAGACGTGTCCATTTACTAGTGTTTACACTCACTTTATTGGCTTCAACACTGTTGGTCGATTGACGAATCTCTATATTATGCTCGATGGCATAGTCGATACATTGCCGCAATGTCCATGCTTGCGGGGAGTTGTTCTGTGCTTGGATAGAAGTGATTCCGATCCCGGCAAGCAGAAGGGCTGATATGGTTTTACGAATTATTTTCATTGAATTCAATTATTTATCTTTTTTCTCTGCACCCCGTATTTTGTCCTGTGCAGTTATTCCTTTCTTGATTTCTATCTTGATTCCATCACTCATACCGGCAGTCACCTGCGTACGCTGGAACTTTTGTTCGGGCACTGAATCTGTCATGATGTACACAAATGTAGAGTCTCCATTAAACTCAATAGTGCTTTCGGGGACTGCCAATACTTGATTTGCCCTTTGCAACACGATTTCCGCATTAGCCGAATATCCGGAACGAATCTGAACGGAATCTGGAATGGTAATTGCAGCCTTGATTTCAAATTGGTTGGCACCATTGGTTTCTACCCCTTTCGGAGAGATATATTCCAGAATGGCGTTGAAAGTCAGATTCTGCAAAGCTCCGATTGTCAGTTTGATCGGCATCTGTTCGTGGATACGTCCCACTTCCGTTTCATCAATATTACCACGGAAAATCATGTCGTTCATATTGGCTACCGTAGCAATCGTGGTTCCATCATTGAACGTGTTACTCATAATCACAGAGTTACCGGCTTTTACAGGTACATCCAAAATCAACCCGTCAATGGTAGAACGAATCATCGTACTACTGAACGATGCACTGTTTTTGGTAATCCCTTCTTTTACGATTTCCAGATTATCTTTAGCCGTCTGTCTCTCTTCACGAGCCTGTTTCAAGGCTACTTCACTTTTCTCATATTCTTCCCGGCTAATCAGTTGATCTTCGTACAACTTCTTTACACGGGCAAAATCCGTTTCTGCCTGTGTTGCATTAATCTCTGCCAGGCGCACACGACTTTCCGCAGAATTCAGTTGACCGAGTTCAGGGATTACTTTTACTTTGGCGATCACTTCCCCTTTCTTCACAGCTTGTCCGGCTTCTTTGTACACTTCGTCGATAATACCCGAAATCTGCGGTTTGATTAAAATTTCGTCTCTCGGTTCCACCTTTCCGGTAGCTACTGTAGTCTTTTGGAGGTCAGTGACTTCCGGTTTTACTATTTCGTAAGTGATTACCTTGGGTTTAGACTTCTGATAAAGGAATACGAATGTTCCGACAAGAATGATAGCAATGACTACCAATAATGTGATTTTCAGATACTTTTTCATGACTTTATTTATATTTTTATTGTTTACGATTAATAATTGAAATCCCTCGCACCTCTTTATTCGTCGCGGATAGCTTCAATCGGTTTGATAGCCATAGCCCGATAAGCAGGTGCCAGACCTGCCAACATTCCCAGTGCGATCAGAAGAGCACAAGTGCCGATTGCCAGTCCGAAGGTAACCTGAAAACGGACGTCTCCTCCGTCGGCGTTTGCTCCCATCTCTACCAGTTGCAACACCATGACGGCAAAAGAGATTCCACACATTCCTGCAATGGTAGTAAGCACCATACTTTCCGATAGAATCTGTTGCAGAATATCTTTGGGGCGTGCGCCGATTGCCCGGCGGATACCAATTTCGGTGGTACGTTCTTTCACGGTTACCATCATAATATTAGATACGCCGATGGCACCTGCCAGCAGAGTCCCCAATCCTACCATCCAAACCAGTATGTTGATACCGGTAAACAGATTGTCTACCATCGAGAACATTGCTTCCGCATTCAGGTACATAAGTGCCTGTTTGTCGTTAGGCGCGATATAATGCGCAGCTTTAATAATCTGCTCCATTTCCGGTTGTACATCGGACACTTTGATTCCATGCTTCACGGTGAAGCAGATGACGTCGATCCGTCCCCCTAAGTTATACGTTTGCTGCATCGTGGTGAAAGGCAGGGTGACAGCTTCCGAAGCCCGTCCCTGTATGTTCATATCCCCTTCGGAGGAAGACATGCCAATCACCTGATAATAAATTCCGTCTACGCGTATGTATTTTCCGCAAGGGTCCTCTCCCGGTTTGAACAGGCTTTCATAGATACGCTTTCCGATCACACACACTTTACGCGCTTCCTGTATATCCACTTCGTTGATAAACCTGCCGTAGGCCATTTCCTGTGATTCGATGTGGAGATAGTCCGGATATAATCCTTTCACGCTGCAATCGTATTTCTTATCTTCGTATACAGCTTTGGAACCCCAACGGGCAATGGAAGGAGTAATGACCTCCACATCTTTGACTTGCGAACGGAGGCGCTCGATGTCGATAGCTTCCAGATTCCACCACCTGCCTTTGCGGAAACCTTTGTAAGCTTCGCCCGTTTTCTGTGCGGCAAGGAAGCCGGAGTTGGTTGCGAATCCTTCAAAGTTCTTTTTCATCATGCCTTCCAGTCCTTGTCCGCCGCCGATCAGGGCGACGAGCATAAAGATTCCCCAGAAAACACCGAATGCAGTCAGCAGGCTTCTCGTTTTATTTCTTGTAATGGTAATGAGGATTTCCTCACAGGTATCCATGTCTATTCTCATAGTCTTAATCTGCTCTAAGTGCTTCGATTGGTCGGATGCTGACTGCTTTTCGGGCAGGGAATAATCCGGCTAACGTACCAGCTATTATTAATGTGAGTGTAGCCTGTATGGCGATTCTTATATCTACTGTTGGATTCAGGAAAACAGTTTCCGTCCACATTCCGGTATCCATTGTCTGATTGCCAAAGGCGTTATTCATCCATTCGGTCACTCCGATGCCCGCCACCATTCCTATATATCCGAATATCGTGGTAATGGTGACACTCTCTACGATAATCAGCCAGAGAATAGAAAGCGGCTTGGCACCCAGAGCTTTGCGGATACCGAATTCACGGGTACGTTCTTTTACGGTAATCAGCATAATGTTGGATACTCCTACAATCCCGCTTAACAGTGTGAAGATACCGATCACCCAGATAGCGATGCGTAGCATGTTCGAGCCTTGCTGCTGTTGCAAGTAGTTGGTAAACCGGTTCCAAATCCAGATAGCACTATGATCTGTCGGGTCAAAGCGATGATTAGCCCCCAGCACCTTGCGGTAATGAGCTTCAAATGCTTCATTCGCTTCTATCGTTTCCAGATTTTTGGTAGTCATGACAAGGTTATTCAACTTGTCTCCTTTGTTGTAAATCGTTTGCAGGGTGGTGAAGGGGATGTAAGCATCGCTGTCTCCGCTGTCTCCTTTATCATTATACAGCCCTACTACCTGATAAACCACATTACTGGCATTGACAAACTGCCCGATAGGCTCGGTATGCGTTTTATCGAAAAGAATCTCTGCTGTCTTTTTATGGAGCACAATTACTTTCCGGCGCTCTTTAATATCAATTTCATTGATGAAACGTCCTTTGAAGAGTTTCACCACTTCTACTTCCGTATGGTTGGGATATACGCCGGAAAGATTCAAACTGACGTATTCTTGTCCGAAACTTAAGTTAATACCTCCTTGCCACACAGTTGCCCCGGCTTTAATGACATGGTCCGGAAAATAATGGTCGGTAGCGTCCACGTCTTTATTATCCAATTGCACTCGTCTTCCTTCTTTCAGTCCATCGTATGATTTGCTGGTCCATCCCGGAAAAATCTTGATGGAGTTCATGGCACGTTCGGAAGCCGATTGCTCGAATGCATGGATCAATCCGTTTCCTGCGCCTAACAGGACGATCAGCATAAAGATACCCCATGCCACAGCAAATCCTGTGAGAAAAGTCCTTAGCTTGTTACGCTTGATGGTACTGTATATTTCTTGCCAAATATCAATCATTTTTTTAAGTATTAGGTGATAAGTAAGTATTAAGTATTAGGTATTAAGTATTAGGCTGCGCTGCGACCGCATGGAATTAATACTTATTACTTATTTCATGAAACCGTCTTTGCCGAACGGAGAGGCATCGTGGTCGATATTATCTTCAATGCGTTCGATAACCCCGTCCTTGATGTGTATAATCTTGTCTGTTTGGTTGGCAACTCCGCTTTCGTGGGTGACAACTACAATCGTCATTCCCAGCTTATGAAGATCTTTCAGAATTTGCATCACTTCCACGGAAGTTTTACTGTCCAAAGCTCCTGTAGGCTCATCTGCCAGAATGATTTGCGGTTGGGTGATTAAAGCCCGTGCGATTGCCACACGTTGTTTCTGACCGCCACTCATTTCGTTGGGCATGTGATGTGCCCAGTCTTTTAAACCCAGACGGTCGAGATATTCCAAGGCAAGTGCATTTCGCTTCTTGCGGCTTATCCCTTGATAAAATAAAGGAAGTGCTACATTCTCTACGGCATCTTTAAAGGAAATCAGGTTAAATGACTGGAAGATAAATCCGATCATGCGATTCCGGTATTCGGCAGCTTTGGTTTCGCTTAAGTTCTTGATGAGTACGTTATTCAGATAATACTCTCCGGTGTCGTAGTTGTCGAGAATTCCCAATATATTGAGTAAAGTTGATTTCCCAGACCCGGATGCTCCCATGATGGAAACAAATTCTCCCTGTTCGATATTGAGATTGATACCTTTAAGTACATGGAGAGGCGCTCCGTTGTTGTAGGTCTTGTTGACGTTTGTTAGTTGTATCACAATTTTCTTTATTTAGATTCTGTTTTCTAATAATTTTCTACTATTAGACGGCTGCAAGATACGAAAAGTTGCAAAGAGGTTGAACTTTTTTTGAAAAACATTTTGTAGACTCAATCTTCTTTACGTAATTTGTGTGCAGTAAACTTAATGATTAACTAACCCTTTTAAATAAAAGTATCATGAATTCAAACATGGAAAAGCCCTACGTAGTAGGTATTGACATAGGCGGAACGAATACCGTCTTTGGAATTGTAGACGCACGCGGAACTATTATTGCCAGCAGTTCAATCAAAACATCTGGTTATCCTACAGTAGAAGAATACGCTGATGAAGTGTGTAAAAGCCTGCTTCCATTGATTATTGCTAATGGTGGCGTTGATAAAATCAGAGGTATCGGTATCGGTGCTCCGAATGGTAACTATTACACGGGAACGATTGAATTTGCTCCAAACTTGCCTTGGAAAGGAATTCTTCCGTTGGCTGCCATGTTTGAAGAAAGACTGGGTATCCCCACTGCTTTGACAAACGATGCAAATGCTGCTGCTATCGGTGAAATGACTTATGGCGCTGCCCGTGGTATGAAAGACTTTATCATGATTACACTGGGTACCGGTGTGGGTAGTGGTATTGTTATCAACGGCCAGATGGTATATGGACATGACGGTTTTGCAGGCGAATTAGGACACGTGATCGCTCGTCGCGATGGTCGTCTTTGCGGTTGTGGACGTAAGGGATGTCTGGAAACTTACTGTTCGGCTACCGGTGTAGCTCGCACAGCTCGCGAATTCCTTGCCGCTCGTACGGATGCCAGCTTGCTTCGTAACATTCCTGCAGAAAACATTACTTCAAAAGATGTATATGACGCAGCTGTACAAGGAGATAAATTGGCACAGGAGATCTTCGAATTTACAGGTAATATCTTGGGTGAAGCTTTGGCGGATGCTATTGCATTCTCCAGCCCTGAAGCCATTGTATTGTTCGGTGGCTTGGCTAAGTCCGGTGACTATATCATGAAACCGATTCAGAAGGCCATTGATGATAATATCCTGAATATCTATAAAGGTAAGACGAAATTGCTCGTTTCCGAATTGAAGGATTCTGATGCTGCTGTACTGGGTGCCAGTGCATTGGCTTGGGAACTGAAAGATTTGAAAGAATAATATATCATTATTATAATAAAGGTGATGAAGCCTCGGGAGTCTATGACTTTCGGGGCTTTGTTTTATTATTCCTTTCCGCCATCTACAAGGCATCTACAGCCTATTCAGAAAAGGGTTTATTCTCACTAGTATGAGAAATAATACTCATACTAATGGGAATATATTCTCATAGGTATGAGTATTTTTTCTCACAGGTGTGAGTATAGTTGAGAAAATGTACTTCCCAGATAATAGCTTTGCGAGAATGGTAGCAATAAAAAAGGGAACTTCATTCATTATGAAGTTCCCTTTTTTATTTCGAATCGAAAAGTTCGGCTTATTAGTTAGCTCTTTTTTCTTTGATTCTAGCTTTCTTACCAGTAAGAGCGCGCAGGTAGTACAATTTAGCGCGACGAACTTTACCTACCTTGTTCACTTCGATGCTATCGATAGCCGGTGATTCGATTGGGAAAATTCTTTCTACGCCTATAGTTCCTGACATTTTACGTACAGTAAAACGTTTCTTGTCTCCGTGACCGGCGATTTTGATAACAACACCACGGTACAACTGTACACGTTCTTTGTTACCCTCGATAATACGATATGCTACTGTTACAGTGTCTCCTGCTTTGAAGCTCGGGTGCTGTTTTCCGGTAGCAAATGCTTCTTCTGCAATTTTAATTAAATCCATTGTTGTTATTATTAAATTGTTTCATCGTTACAACGCAACATACCAAGTATCTCTTCTCTTGACAGCGATTGCGCGAAAGCGGTGCAAAGTAACGAATTATTTGCCAGATAGCCAAATGTTTTTGTATATTTGTGGCATATCTAAAAATAGCGAACATGAAACAGACTTATGTAAAGTATCTGATGGTGGCGACGTTTGCAGGAGGCTTCCTGTTTACTTCCTGCCGGACCGCACGCGAGACTACGGCACAGTACGAAGTAACCAAAGTAGAGGGTAGCATGATAACGATTGATTCTGTTTGGGACACCATTCCCAACGCGAAAGCTGCCGAAATCTTAAAGCCTTATAAGGAAAAGGTGGATGCGATGATGTATGAAGTCATCGGCACCAGTGCGATGAAAATGGACAAAGGAGGTCCCGAAAGTTTACTTTCCAACCTTGTTGCAGGTGTTTTGCAGCAAGCGGCTGTTCAGGTGTTGGGGAAACCTGCTGATATGGGATTGGTAAATATGGGCGGCTTGCGTAATATCTTGCCCGAAGGAGATATCACGGTAGGCGATGTGTTTGAAATTCTTCCTTTTGAGAATTCTCTTTGCGTACTGACTATGAAAGGAACAGACTTGAGACGTCTTTTTGAAGCGATTGCATCTCTGCACGGAGAAGGAGTGAGCGGTATCCGCCTTGAAATCACCAAAAATGGAAAGTTGCTGAACGCCTTTGTCGGTGAAAAACCACTAAAGGATGACCAGCTTTACACGGTGGCCACTATCGACTATCTGGCAGATGGAAATGGACGGATGGATGCTTTCCTGCAGGCAGAAAAGAGAGTATGCCCCGAAGACGCAACCTTACGCGGACTATTTCTTGATTATGTACGCAAACAGACTGCCGAAGGCAAAGCGATTACCTCCAAACTGGATGGACGTATTACCATAAAATAAAAAGGAGAATCTAAAAATATTGAATATGAAAAGAATTCAGATATTATTCCTGTTATGTCTTGCATTGAGCTTTACTTTCTCAATTTTTGCGCAGGATAAGGATACCAAAGAAGTGATTATTTTACAAACAAGCGATGTGCATAGTCGTATCGAACCTGTCAATCAGAAGGGGGACGAATACTATAATAAAGGTGGTTTTCTTCGCCGGGCTGCTTTTCTCGAACAGTTCCGCAAGGAGCATAAGAATGTGCTGCTTTTCGACTGCGGAGATATTTCTCAGGGAACACCTTATTATAATATGTTCCGCGGAGAAGTGGAAGTTAAACTAATGAATGAAATGGGTTACGATGCTATGACTATCGGTAACCATGAGTTTGATTTCGATGTGGATAATATGGAACGTATTTTCAAGATGGCTAATTTCCCGGTTGTTTGTGCCAACTATAATCTGGATGCTACGGTATTGAAAGATATAGTTAAACCCTACGTCGTTCTTGAGAAATATGGTTTGAGAATTGGTGTGTTTGGCCTTGGAACCCAACCCGAAGGGATGATTCAGGCTAATAAATGCGAAGGAGTCGTTTATGAAGATCCTATCCGCGTATCCAACGAAATAGCTGCTTTGTTGAAAGACGAAGAAGGTTGTGATTTGGTAGTATGCCTGTCTCATCTGGGCATTCAAATGGATGAACATCTGGTTGCCGGAACACGCAATATCGACGTGATTCTGGGCGGGCACTCTCATACATTTATGAAAGGCCCCAAAACATACTTGAATATGGACGGAAAAGAGGTGCCTGTTATGCACACGGGAAAAAATGGTGTTCGTGTAGGCCGTCTCGATTTGACTTTGAAACATAAATGAAGATAATCCCCTCAATAGTAACGCTTTTATTCCTTATTGCGGCCGGCACGGTTTCAAGTCCGGCGCAGAATGCTACAACCGTTGAACCTCTGCTGGTGTATAAAGCCCTTCAGGACAAAGACTGCCGGCACTGGGTTGATTCGGTTATGGATAAGCTTTCCTTTAAAGAAAAGGTAGGGCAGTTGTTCATCTATACCATTGCCCCGGTAGATACCAAACGAAACCTGGAACTGTTGCGCGAAGTAATCGACACCTATAAAGTGGGCGGACTTCTCTTTTCCGGTGGGAAGATGCAAAATCAGGTTGAACTGACAAACCGGGCGCAACGGCAGGCAAAAGTCCCTTTGATGATTACCTTTGATGGAGAATGGGGACTGGCCATGCGTTTGCGTGGTATGCCTGTTTTTCCACGGAATATGGTATTGGGATGTATCCGTGACAACAAGCTGCTCTATGAATACGGGCGTGAAGTTGCTCGTCAATGCCGACAGATTGGAGTACAGGTCAACTTTGCTCCGGTGGCGGACGTGAATATAAATCCTGAAAATCCCGTAATCAATACCCGTTCTTTTGGAGAAGATCCGATACAGGTGGCTGATAAGGTTATCGCTTATGCTTCCGGTTTGGAAAGTGGAGGGGTTTTATCTGTGTGTAAACATTTTCCCGGACATGGAGATACCGATGTTGATTCGCATAAGGCGCTTCCGGTACTTCCTTTCACTCGTGAGCGTCTGGACAGTGTGGAACTTTATCCTTTTAAAGAAGCCATCCGTGCCGGATTGGGCGGTATGATGGTAGGACATTTGCAAGTTCCGGTGATAGAACCGATTGGTGGACTTCCGTCTTCCTTGTCCCGCAATGTCGTATACGATTTGCTGACAGATGAACTGGCGTTCAAAGGACTCATATTTACAGATGCGCTTGCCATGAAAGGAGTGGCGGGAAATGGAAATGTCAGTTTGCAGGCTTTGAAAGCTGGTAATGACATGGTATTGTCTCCCCGAAACTTGAAGGAAGAGATACCGGCCGTACTGGAAGCCATTGAAAAAGGAGAGTTGACCCGCGAAGATATTGAAAGCAAATGTCGTAAGGTCTTGACTTATAAATATGTGTTGGGACTGAAGAAAAAGTCGTATGTACAATTATCCGGTCTGGAACAACGGATTAACAGTCCGCAAACGCGTGATTTGGTTCGCCGGTTGAATTTAGCGGCAATAACAGTTCTGAACAACAAGAATCATATTCTCCCCTTGCATACAGACAAAGAGCAGACGATTGCATTGCTCGAGGTAGGAGATCCCGGAGAAACTGATGCGTTGGCGAAACAACTTTCCCGCTATACGTCTTTGGCTCGTTTTTCCCTTCGTGCCAATCAGACGAAAGAGGAAAATCAGCGGTTGCGTGATTCTTTGTCTACCTATAAACGGATTATTGTAGCCGTCAGTGAACAGCGGCTGGCTCCTTATCAGCCTTTCTTTGCTAAGTTTGTTCCCGAAAGCCCGGCCATTTATCTGTTTTTTACTCCCGGGAAGATGATGTTGCAGATTCAGCGCGCGGTGGCTCATGCTTCGGCGGTGGTGCTGGGACATAGCTATAGTAGTGACGTGCAGCGCCAGGTGGCAGATGTGCTATTTGCCAAGGCATCTGCAGACGGACAGTTGTCGGCAAGTCTGGGAGAACTGTTTCCAACGGGAGCAGGAGTGACTATTACCCCTAAAACGCCGTTGCATTTCGTTCCGGAAGAATACGGGCTTTCCTCTGCTCATCTAAAACGGATTGATTCCATTGCATTGGATGGTATTCATCAGGGAGCCTATCCCGGTTGCCAGGTGGTGGTGCTGAAAAACGGTCATATTATGTTCGACAAGGCTTTCGGTACTTATACGGGTAAAGGAAGTCCTCGTGTCGAATCTACGAATATCTACGATCTGGCTTCCCTTTCAAAAACGACGGGCACCTTGCTTGCCATTATGAAACTCTACGATAAGGGACGTTTTAATCTGACAGATAAAATTTCGGATCATTTGCCGTTTTTGCAACGTACTGATAAGAAAGATATAACGATTCAGGAAATTCTGTATCATCAGTCCGGTTTACCTTCCTGGATTCCTTTTTATCAGGAAGCTATTGACAAGGATAGCTATGATGGAAGATTGTTCAGCGCACGTAAAGATATCCACCATCCGGTACAGATTGGTACGACTACGTGGGCGAATCCGAAATTCAAATTCAAGAGTGAATATATTTCTCCGGTCAAGACCGGTGATTATACTGTTCAGATCTGTGACAGTTTGTGGTTAAACCGTTCTTTCCGAAAGGTGATAGAAGAGAAAATTGCAGAAGCTCCGTTAAAGCAGAAGCGCTATGTATATAGTGATGTCGGATTTATACTCTTGGGAATGTTGGTGGAACAACTGGCCGGTATGCCTATGGAAGCCTATTTGCAACGTGAGTTTTATGAGCCGATGGGGTTGGAACATACAGGTTACCTGCCTTTACGCCGTTTTGCCAAATCGGAAATTGTCCCTTCCAACAAAGACCGTTTCTTGCGTAAAGAGACTTTGCAGGGATTTGTGCATGATGAGGCTTCCGCTTTCTTTGGCGGATTGGCCGGAAATGCCGGACTTTTCTCTACTGCCCGTGATGTAGCCCGCGTTTATCAGATGTTGCTGAATGGAGGAGAAATAGATGGTCAACGCTATCTAAGCAAAGAAACCTGTCAGTTGTTTACTACGGAAACTTCAAAGATCAGCCGGCGTGGCTTGGGCTTTGACAAACCGGATGCTGATGATCCGAAGAAAGGAAATTGTGCTCCTGCTGCACCTGCCGAAGTGTACGGTCATACCGGCTTTACCGGTACATGTGCATGGGTAGATCCGGTCAATGAACTGGTTTATGTATTCCTTAGCAACCGGATTTATCCGGATGTAACAAATCGCAAACTGAACCAACTGCACATTCGTGAGCGAATACAGGGAGCTATTTATGATGCGATGAAGAAAAAATAAAAAAAGAAAGGTAAAAGGTGCCTATATTAAAAGCTACCTTTTACCTTTTTTATTATTAACGTAATATTCTGATAGTTGTCAGCCAGTCTTAGAAGGATACACCCAGGCGGAAGCCGAAGTTGCTCAATCCATCTACACTGTAATGCAGTACGTCAGCCTTGTTGGTACCATAGCTGTAGTACAAAGCAAAGTGCAAACCCGGTCCGTAAACCCATGGGAATACATTGATACCTACTTCAGGAGAAGCATAGAATCCCCAACTGTTTTCTCTTGCTTCCAGCATGCTGAAATTAGAGCGGATTTTAGCATATTCAGCACCTAATTTAGCACTGACGTATGGTTGAAAGGCTCCACCGCGATTCCACTGGTAACGTGCAGCAGCACCGAAAGGCAATTGGAAAATGGTATGTTGCTGATCGGTAGTCACTTCACCGGCGCCCATTTGGAAGGTTTCGCGACCTACATATTCGTGGTTGCTGTGATAGTTGAGGAAAAGACCCAAACCGATGTTAGGAGTCACGAAATAACCACCTTCGAAGTTCATACCCCAACCGCTTGCTTTATCAGCAAAATTGTTACTTAGCGGAGCGTTGAACTGCCAGTCGATATTTGCATATCCATTGTCCGATAGCTGTGCCTTAGCCGGCATGGCGAAGGCGATGGCAATAGCCGCCAAGGCTACTACCTTGAAGTATATATTTTTTCTTGTTTTCATAACAGTTGTAGTTGTTTATTTGTTAGTAAGATAAGGTGACTGTGTAAATGACTGGTTGACAGCTTCTACTGCAAGAGTACGGTTGATAGCTTTGGAACCAGTTTCAAATCCGGTCAGATAACTTGTCCATACAACAGGCAGTTTTTTACTGTCTCCCTGTTCGGCTTTCAAGTTCACCATTTCTGTCAGGAAGGAGTTGGTGCTATAACTATAAGTTACTGCATACGGGTAGTACCATCCACCACCCCAGTTGCCACCCCAGTAGCCAGGGCCCCAATATCCGGGATAACCCCACCACCATTCAGGTTGTGTGTAGCTGGTGAAATAATAAGTACTTGCGATGTAGCTCACTTGGATACCAAGATCTGCGCTTTCCTGGTCAGCTGCTGCTTCGTAACCTCTAGCTTCCATATTGTCTGTATAAGCTGCCAGAATTTGTTCTGCGCCTTCACCTTCGAGATATTCCGGTTCTTTACTATCACTGATGACCAGAATCTGTGGTGCCAGATAGAATGTAGGAACTTTGAAATCGGCTTTCTTGTCGTAGTTAGTGTATACCAGATAATTGTCATCCAGTTTACCCATGTCCGGGTCTTTTTCACATGAAGCGAGTGCAAAGACCGCCAATAAAATAGGAATTAATTTCTTCATATCTTTTATAATGTTTAGGTTATATAAAAATCACGCCCAGGTACCTTGGGCTTTTGATACAAACAACAAGAAAGGTGGAAAAAGGTTCGCGTGGAAATTTCTTTTGCCGGAAAATTAACATATTTCTTTGGCCCGGCGGAAAGAAAAACGGTGAGCGCTCTGCCCTATTATCAGGGAGTTTGCTCACCGTTTATTATTTACAGATATTTATTTGAAAAATCCGTTTATTAAAACAGAGGTTTTAGTAGATCCGGTATTTCTACCTTATCAAGTTCCAGTTCAGTTACCCGTTGTTTACCCAATTGAGTCAGATGGAAATACATCTGTCTCCGGTCTTCACTTCCGAGTGATCGGACGATTAGTCCTTTTTCTTCCAGTATCCGCAGCATTTTGGATGTGTGTGAGGGGCTTAGTTCGGTTTGTTTAGACAGGTTGGTAGCCGTCACTTTGTCCGAAGCCTCTTTAAGGGCACACAATATCATTGCTTCATTAAGCGTTATCTGGTACATTTTTTCAAATGCTGTTTCAAAGTTTCCCATTGCTTTGAATACATCACGCATTGCACATATTGTTTTCATACCTTATTTAAATATTTCATTTGTTCATTTTTTAAATAAATAGATTAACGTTTGCGTTATCCGCCCGTTCCATATACGTTGCTACGCCGCCAATGGTCACCTCGTCCAGGAGTTCTTCTTGTTTGACTCCCATCACGTCCATTGACATCTGGCAAGCAATAAATTCCACACCGTTTTCCAGCGCTTGCTGGCGCAGGGATTCCAGTGAATCAATCCCTTTTTTGTTCATGATATACCGCATCATTTTTCCGCCTATTCCGCCCATACTCATCTTAGAAAGTTTCAGCTTTTTGGAGCTGGAAGGCAGCATCATGCCAAACATTTTTCCGAAAATATCCTTTTCGGTTTCCGGTTTGTGCAACTTCTTGATGACGTTCAGTCCCCAGAACGTAAAGAAGATGGTGACTTTCTGCCCCGTAGCTGCTGCGCCGTTTGCTAGTACAAAAGTGGCCAAAGCTTTATCCAAATCATCACTAAACATGATAAAGGTTTTTCCTTTGCCCTCACATGAAGTAACAATATTGCACGATTTTGGTTCTCCTTTTTCTATGACAACAACAGATTTTCCTCCGGAGCTGTCTTTCGAAATCAGTTGATTGCCCGTTGAACTGCACCATGCGGCGGCGTCACGCGGAAATCCCGGATCGGTTGAGGTGATTTCCACCCGTTCGCCTGAAGCCAGTGTATCCATTGTTTTTTTCATTTTCAAAATCGGGCCGGGACATTGTAACCCGCAGGCGTCTACCCGAACTGTTTTAGCGGGGGTTGCAAGGGCATCGGCGGTGACGGCAGCCGTGGCAGTAACCGTGGTATCCGAAACCTTAGCAACCGCAGGTTGCCCAACTTGGGGACTACCTCCCTGTTGTTCGGGTGATTCGTCTATTTCATTTCCATTTTCTTCGCGTATGATAATCGGAGCAGTGGCGGCTCGATAAGTCTTCAGTCCTCCCGAGAGATTACGCACCTTGTCAAATTCATGTTGAGTCAATATCCGGTAGGCAAGATAGCCCCGTAGTCCGACAGCGCAGAAGGTATAAATCATTTTATCTTTCGGCAGTTCGGCCAGCCGGTCACGAAGCTCATCCAGCGGAATATTCACGGCACCCGGTAAGCTGCCTAAAGAATATTCGTCCGGGGTGCGGACATCCAGCAGGAACTTATTTTCCATTTCAATGTCCCGCAACTCTCTCCAATATACCGGATTGGTTTTGCCGGTAATGATGTCTTCCGCTACATATCCTGCCAGTGCTACCGGATCTTTGGCCGAAGAGAACGGAGGAGCATACGCTTGTTCCACTTTCATCAGGTCGTAGATCGTTCCCTCGTGTTTGATGACAAGCGCGAGTTCGTCAATCCGTTTGTCCACTCCGTCGTAACCGACGATTTGCCCGCCGTACAATCTTCCCGTCTTTTTGTCGAAAGTGATTTTGATACTCATCGGCATGGCATCCGGATAGTAGCCGGCATGAGAGGCGGGATGGATGGTAGATGACATATAATCTATCTCTTCCTGGCGCAGGCGCTTGCCGGGTAAACCGGTTGAAGCAACGGTCATGTCGAAAACTTTTGCGATTGAAGTGCCGATAGAACCTTCGTAAGGTATTTTTGCCCCGAGAACGTTGTCTGCAACGATGCGTCCCTGACGGTTGGCAGGTCCGGCAAGATAGTTGAGCCAGGGTTTTCCGGTGATCGGATGGCGGAACTCGATTGCGTCACCGATGGCATAAATCGATTCATCAGACGTTTGCAGGTAATCATTCACGGCAATACCTCCTGCGGGGCCGATAGTCAGTTCGGCAGCTCGTGCCAGACTGGTTTCCGGGCGTACTCCGATCGACAGGATAACGATATCGGCAGAAATGGACTGACCATTTTTGAACGTTACTTTCAATCCTTTTCCCTCCCGGCTAAAAGAGGCGACAGCTTGTTCCAGATAAAGATTGACTCCTTTATCCATCAAGTGCTGGTGGACGAGCGATGCCATCGAGAAGTCGATAGGAGCCATCACTTGATTGCCCATTTCCACAATCGACACTTTCGCTCCCTGTGTATGTAAGTTTTCCGCCATTTCCAGACCGATAAATCCGGCTCCTACGATAACGGCTTTTCGCGGAGCGTGGCTCTTGATATATTCTTTGATCCGATCCGTGTCGGTGACATTCCTTAACGTGAAGATTCCGCTAAGGTCGATTCCCGGAAGAGGAGGACGCACCGGGGAAGCTCCGGTGGAGATGACTAATTTATCGTAGCTCTCCTCATAAGTGTCTTCACTGCTTTGCCGGATGGTCACTGTCTTTCTTTTCCGGTCAATAAAAATCGCTTCGTTTTCTGTACGTACATCCACACGGAAGCGTGTAGAGAAGGCTTCGGGCGTTTGCACGAACAATTTATCCCGTTCCTCTATCACTCCTCCTATATAATAAGGAAGGCCGCAATTGGCGTATGATATATACTTTCCTTTTTCCAAAAGGATAATTTCTGCTGTTTCATCTACTCGTCTGATTCGGGCAGCAGTGGTGGCTCCTCCTGCAACTCCCCCAATAATAATTATTTTCATCTGTTTATAGTGTAAATAGTTTCCTGTGGAAATAACAAACAGGGGCGAAGAAATGTTCATGGATTCAGATAAAAAAACTATATTTGCGCACCCTGTTTTTCATTCTTCTATATTAATGTAGACAATTTGTATGAATAAAATTCTTATTATTGACGATGAAGTCCAGATTCGCAGCCTTTTAGCTCGTATGCTGGAACTTGAGGGCTATGAAGTGTGTCAGGCAGGTGATTGCAAAACTGCCATCAAACAACTGGAAATTCAATCGCCCGACGTAGCTTTATGTGATGTTTTTCTTCCTGATGGAAACGGAGTGGATCTGGTTTTGAATATCAAAAAAATTGCTCCCAATGTAGAAGTGATCCTTCTTACTGCCCACGGCAATATTCCCGACGGGGTGCAGGCTATCAAAAACGGTGCGTTTGATTATATAACGAAAGGAGATGATAATAACAAGATTATCCCTCTCATTAGTCGTGCCGTAGAGAAAGCAAAAATGAATGTCCGTCTCGAAAAACTGGAAAAGAAGGTCGGGCAGATGTACTCGTTCGATTCTATCCTGGGGGAGTCAAAAGTGCTGAAAGAGTCGGTGTCTTTGGCGCAGAAGGTGTCTGTGACAGATGTTCCCGTATTGCTGACGGGAGAAACCGGAACAGGAAAGGAGGTCTTTGCGCAGGCTATACATTATAACAGTAAGCGGAGCAAACAGAATTTTGTGGCGGTCAACTGTTCGTCTTTCAGCAAAGAATTGCTCGAAAGCGAGATGTTCGGACATAAGGCTGGCTCGTTTACCGGTGCGTTGAAAGATAAGAAAGGGCTTTTTGAAGAGGCTAACAACGGAACGATCTTTCTGGATGAAATCGGGGAGATGGCTTTCGAACTGCAGGCAAAGTTACTGCGTATCCTCGAAACAGGAGAATATATAAAGATCGGTGATACCAAGCCGACAAGAGTCAATGTGCGTATCATTGCTGCTACCAACCGCAACCTGCAGGAGGAGATCAAAGCCGGGCATTTCCGTGAAGACTTGTTTTATCGTCTTTCGGTTTTTCAGGTGCATCTTCCTTCGCTTCGCGAACGTACCGGTGATATCAGGATTCTTGCGACTGCTTTCGCCAAAAGTTTCTCTGAAAAACTTTCGTATGCCGTCAATGAGATGACTCCTGCTTTTTTGGAAGCGCTGGAACAACAGCCGTGGAAAGGGAATATCCGTGAGTTGAGAAATGTGATTGAGCGTAGCCTGATTGTTTGCGAAGGTGGACGGCTGGATATCTGCGACCTTCCTTTGGAAATCCAGAACACTCATTATGAATGTTCGGACGATAGTACAGGTAGTTTTGAACTGGCTGCAATGGAGCGCAGGCATATTGCGCGTGTGTTGGAATATACGAAAGGGAATAAAACGGAAGCTGCCCGCTTGTTGAAAATCGGACTTACTACGTTGTATCGGAAGATAGAGGAATATAAAATCTGAATATACATTTTAATCAGGCCACGCACTGGCTTTCGAGAAATTGTTTGGATAGCGAACTGATTAGTTGGTTTTTATCTGTGCTGTGCACAGATAGTGTGAGCCGATGATATGTATTACAGACATATTTTCGTCCATTACCATTTCGGCATATTTGTGTAGTTCTCTTTCAATGATTCGCAGGGTGTCCCGGCTGGCTGTCAACATCATCGAGATAGATACATTGGATGAGGCCATTGAGATGACATTGATTTGATATTTGTTGATAACTTCCAATATCTTACCCATAAACAAATATCCGGGCAATACATTCAATGAGGTAAAACGTACAAAGGTAGCCGAATCCTGTGAGAGGATGGCCTTGACACTGTTGCCTGTGTCATGGGAAGATATATAGAGTCGTTCTGTTGACAGATCGTGTGTATCGGTTAGGCGGATAACTATATTGGAGCGTGCCGCAAGGGTGATACAATCTGCGTAGAGCAGGTGTACTCCGCTGTTAATCAGTTGTTCGGCTTCTATGTAAGTTAGTGAATGTTGTTCTCGCAGACAATTCCGGTTTGCGTAAATATGGTTGATAGGGGTGGATAACAGCATTTCGTCCGCTTTGAATAGGGTGGCAAGCACTGTTGCATAGTAATCATTGCGTTGTTCGCTCATGAAGTCTATTTCACCATACACATTCCTGCAAATGGAAAGTGGGGCGATAAAAATATCTACATTTCGGTTCTCGTCAATGTATTGTTGGATAGATTCTTGAATATATGGGATGTCCGGCTTTCTTTCCAGGTTGATCTGTATAAGTTTGCCGGTATCTAATGTTTGGGCACGAAGACCCTGTTGACGTAAACAATAAGTGAATAAATCGCTGGATAATCCGTATACTTCCGCTTTTATCATTTTATCGATCAGTAAATCTTTGTCTTCTACAAGTATATGTATTTTCTTTATACACTCCAGAATCTGGTTCTTAATTTCCTGGTTTAAGTGCGAATCTGTAATGAGATGATTGGCAAGGGTACAGCAATATGCTTCGATGGCATTGACTGTGGCATGAGAAGCTTCATCTTCTTCGTGAAACCAACTGATGGAAATAGCCTGTAACCACTCCTGTAATTGTGTCAATATAGGGACTACAGCTACATAAGGATGTTCTTTCTGAATACAACTGATTACTTGCTTCATTTCATCCTCATCTTTAATTTTCTCGAATTTACAAACTTTCATTGTTATCTGGTTATTTATTGGTTACTACTCTTTTCAATCTTTTCAAAATGATATGCTTTTTTCAAAAGAGAAAGATATCTTATCATCATTCTTTTACTTTCGAATCCGGTATATCTTTATAAATCAATTTGTTAATGTCGTAATTGATGCTTCTGATGCATATCCTTACTATAAGTAATCTGCTAATACCATACCGCATTGGGATATGAAAATAAGATTTCTTATCTTTGTTGCGTAATTGATTGAGAAACCAGCAATATTCATTCATTTATGAAACTCTGTATCTAGCTACGCTCAACGAATAGCATCATTTCTAATAAGGCTATTCAGCTATCTGACAGGCAACTACTCGCCTGCCAAAGAGTTTTATATCCATTTTTATAAACTTGCGAAACTGTGTGCTGCTATGGGAATACGGTATGCCGTATCGTGTTATTTTTAAGTTGAGCAATGAATTATACATATAAGCAAATATGGCTCATCAACTTTCCTGTGATGATGAGCATTCTGATGGAACAATTAATCAATATTACCGACGCTATTTTCCTGGGGCATGTGGGAGAAGTCGAACTGGGAGCTTCTGCGCTTGCCGGAATCTATTATTTAGCTGTTTATATGCTGGGCTTCGGATTTAGCATCGGGCTGCAGGTGATGATTGCCCGGAGAAATGGGGAACAACATTATAAAGAGACGGGACGTACATTTTTTCAGGGAGTATATTTCCTGTCGGGGATGGCAGTCATTCTTTGCCTATTGCTCCATTTGGCTTCTCCCTTGATCCTGTGCCGGTTGATAACTTCGGATGAAATTTATCAGGCAGTGATTCATTATCTGGATTGGCGTAGCTTCGGTTTGTTATTCTCATTTCCTTTTTTAGCTTTCCGGTCTTTTCTGGTAGGGATAACAACGACCAAAGCATTGTCCGTGGCAGCTATCATGGCTATCTGTATCAATATTCCTTTTAACTATCTGCTGATATTCAAACTGAATCTGGGTATATCCGGGGCGGCGATGGCTTCTTCTTTGGCAGAGTTCGGAGCTTTTATCGTACTCCTATTATATATGTGGGTGAGGGTAGATAAAGTGAAATATGGGCTGAAGGTCGTTTATGATGGGAAAGTGTTAATAAAGTTGTTGAGGATATCTGTATGGAGTATGCTTCACTCTTTTGTCAGCGTTGCTCCCTGGTTTCTGTTCTTCGTTGCTATCGAGCATCTGGGAAGGACAGAGCTTGCTATTTCCAATATTACTCGTAGTGTTTCTACCGTCTTTTTTGTGATTGTCAACTCTTTTGCATCCACTACTGGTTCATTAGTCAGCAATCTAATTGGGGCGGGGCAGGGGAAGGAACTTTTTCCCGTTTGCCATAAAGTTCTTAGGTTGGGTTATGCCGTGGGGGGCCATTGATAGTTATGGCTCTTTGGGGTAACCAATGGGTTATCGGATTTTATACGAATAACGATAATCTGGTGAGACTAGCTTTCTATCCTTTTATAGTTATGCTGTTGAATTATGCTTTTGCACTGCCCGGATATGTTTATATCAATGCTGTTACCGGTACAGGAAAGACGAAGCTCGCCTTTATCTTCCAGTTAATCACCATTCTTGTATATTTGATTTATCTGTATCTGTTAAGTGAATGTTTTCATGCTTCTCTGACTGTGTATATGACGGCAGAATATTTGTTTGTTATTTTATTAGGGATACAATCTATCATTTACTTAAAGAGGAAATCCAACTAGAATATGTATTTTTGTACTTTCAATACTTGATACTTTCTCGAAATGACTGAAGATATAAAGAATAAACTTTTAATGTGTGCGGAGATGTATCATCGCGCAGACTTTATACAAAGCGATCCGGTGCAGTTTCCCCATCGTTATACGCTGAAACAGGATATCGAAGTCAGCGGTTTGCTGACAGCGATTATGAGTTTTGGCAATCGCAAACAGATCTTGAAGAAAGCGGACGAATTGCACGGGCTAATGGGAGATTCGCCTTATCAGTATGTATTGTCCTGCCAGTGGGAGAAGGATTTTCCTTCAGGAGCAACCAATAGCTTTTATCGGATGTTGTCGTATGCTGATTTTTATGGATACTTTCGGCGATTATATATAGCTTATACACAGTTTGAAAGTCTGGAGGAAGCTTTGATGTTATATCCCGGAATACCAATGGAAAAGTTATGTGCATTTCTTGAAGTTTCTGCCAAAAGTCCTCAAAAGAAACTGAATATGTTTTTGCGTTGGATGATTCGTCGGGATTCGGAGGTCGATTTGGGGATTTGGGAAAGTTTTGATCGCAGAGATTTGATTGTTCCTTTAGATACACATGTATGCCGGGTAGCACATTATTTCAAGTTGACGGATACGGAAACTTTTTCTTTGAAAAATGCCCGTCAGATAACGGCAGCATTGGCTACAGTCTTTCCGGATGATCCTTGTCTGGGCGATTTTGCTCTGTTCGGCTTGGGGGTGAATGGGGAGATTTAAATAGATAAACTAATAGTACTGATTTTTCCGGCTATTATCGAAAATATAGTGTTTTCTTAAGTTATTTCGATTATAACCGGAAAAGTCGATATTAAACCAACTTTATTCGATTATAATCGAAAAACTGGAGAACTGTTAGAACGTTGTTATCTTGTTTGTGAAATCCCTCCAACCATTTGCGTTCTTATATTTTTCCACAGATTCGGCAGGAACACGAATGACGGTAATATCATCCGGAAATCCGTACCATACTTTTTCAAATACCTGCGGAGGTGTTGTCCCTTCTACCTTTACTTCTTTAATACCTGTATTATTGAAAGCCGAAAAATTAATCTGTGTGACGTTTGCCGGAATGGTTAATTGGGTCACTTTCCTATTACCACCCAGTAATCCCTGTCCCAATATCCGAATACTTTCAGGTATTTCGAAGCGAGCCAATTTCGGACATCCTTCAAGACAATAGGGGTGGATCATAGCTTCGGGGTCATCATTGAAAGTACTCCCGTAGGTGGTCACTTCCGCCAATTCCGGGCAGTAATAAAAGGCTCTTTGCGCCATGGTTGTAACGCCGTTCGGTAACTTCACGGTTGTAACGCTACTTTCCCGGAATGTTTCCAATCCGATTGTTTTTACATTTTCCGGAATCTCAATCGTTTTCAGTTGAGATGTCTTAAGGAATGCCTGTGCTCCGATTTCTTTTAGTGTCGCAGGCAGCAGCACTTCTTCAACGCCCGCATATACAAAAGTGCTGGCGGGAAGTTTGGTGAGTTTCGTTTGGCTTAAATCTGCTTTTTTCAAATTCCGGCAATAGTAGAAAATGTTTTCCTCCATCTGTTCTAGGCTTGATGGAAATACTATTTCCTGAATGGCCGAATTGAAGAAAGCCATATCTCCAATCGATTTTAATCCTTCATTGAGTACTACCTTTGCTGTTTGGCTGTTGCTGAAGGCAGCTTTCGGGATTGATCTCACGCTATTGGGAAGTATGATTTCATTGTATCCTTTCAATATTTCCGTCAATACTCCGTTTTCTATACGGACGGGTGAAACCTGAACAGAAAAGCTTTTCTGTTTTCCTTCCAGTGTGATGGTTACTTCTTGTTTTTCGACAGGCGTGGATGAAGAGAAACCGCTGATCTGTTCCGGGGTAACTTTTACAGGCCGTTGTTTCCCGTCATCATATTTTCCTGTCACGTTAAGGCCGGTTAAGTCTATATTCTCTCCTAATGCATAAATTGTTTTTGAGGGTAGCTGTTCTATGAAGAAATCTTCAAGTGAAGCCTCTATGGGTTCAACAGGATTTGCTGCCGAAGGTGAATCTTTCCTGTATTCGTCATTTTCGGTGCTGCAACTTAGTAATATTGTTCCCAAAAACATTTGCAGGCAAAGTGCTGTAATTATATAAAGTCTAGTTTGCTTCATGTGATAAAGGCTTAGTTAGGGAATTGGGTTAAACGTATTTCTACTTTTACGGCTTTTCCGGCTTCTACGGTTTTGCCGGAAGACCATATCTGATAGTTGTTAGGGCCGCCCCCTTCTTGTACCACGAATGTCAGGAACCGTTGCGACTGCGTTGCAAACCATTCCTCTCGTGGCAGTACAAAGGTGGCCATACCACTTTCATTTGTCTGTATGATTGCAGTTGGCAAAGTTAAATTATCTTTTTCAAAAACCTTATAATCCTTTTCATTATACATTTTTACGGGAACGCCCGTTGCAATTTTTCCATTCTCATCATAAACGGATACCACTACTTTTGCTTCTTTCATTTCTTCGTTTCCTTTTTCGCATGCTACCATGAAAAGCATGGCGCTTAATAGAATAACAATCTTCTTCATAATCTTTTCTTTTTTCTAATTTTTCGAATGCAAAAGTAATAAGATTGCATCAAATTCGGGTTGTGATGCAATCTCGCAAATCTAACACTTTGATTTAAAGTATATTGATATTCAATGGATTATGAAAGATGTATTCTAAGATTTCTAACACAGGTCTAACACCTATCCGAAAAGTGCTAAAAACAACTCTTTATTGGCCGTTTCTGCCGATTTGATACGTGATTTGAGCCGTGACTTGCGAGCATATACATTAGCTACCGTATCTTTCATAAACAAACTGATTACTTGTGGAGAGAAACCTACAAAAATATAACAAAGCAGTCGTATGTCAGCTTCTTTCATTGACGAAAATTCATTCCGCAACTTCTCCATTGCATTATCATGGCAGGTATTTACGATAAGTTCCAGTTCTTGCAACATTGCATTGTTCTCTGCAAAATCGGTGATAATCTGTTTCACTTCGTGGAACATGGCTGCTTGTTGCGATGCGGTATTCTCACGTTCATAGTAAGTCTTTCCCAGTTTGTCAATGATGTCGAATCGTGAAGCTATCAAACCTTTTAAATGGCTTTCTGCATTGCGCTGTCCTTCCATATGTTCTGTCAGGGTTTTGTATTGGGCGTTGGCTTCTTCCGCCAATAGCAGGTAGCGGTCGGTACGTTCGCGTTGCAGGCGCAGACGTTGACGGATGATGTAGTATGCTACCCCTATTATTAGAAAAATTACGCTTGCTATGGTAATCTCCCAGGTAGTACGGTTCTTCATCCGGTATTCGGCAAATTTGGAGCGTTCCTTGAAATAGTCACGTTCCACCATACCGGCGGAGAATTGCATATTTGAACGTGTCAGCGAGTCAGTCAGATAGATATAATGGTGTATCTTCTCTGTCGCTTTCTCGAAGTTTCTGGCCTGCGCTTCAATCCGATAAGCGGTGTATTGCAGGTCTGCCATGTCACGTATATCGGTGGAATGTGTTTCTGCAAGTGCCAGATAGTAGCGTGCGCTGTCTATACGGTTTTTCAGTAGATTTACATCTACTAACGTATGGTATCCGTATAACGTATCTTGCTGGGCAGAGAGTTCGATACGTTGCAGCAGGTCATGGGGAATTTGTTTCTTTCCTGACACCACATAGAGAGAAGCAAGATTGGTGAGACTGGCTTTGGTTAATTTATCGTACTTGTGTTCATCAGCCAAATCAAGTGCGGCAGAATAGAGCCGCATGGCTTTCTCCATATCTTTCGAATTGAAAGTTGCGGCTGCCATATCGAGAGTTGCCTTTGTTTCTTCGCGAGTATTATCAGCCTGCCGGAAGTTATTGCGAGCTTCACGAAAATAATGATAAGCCCGGCTATAGTTCATCTGGTCATAATACACTTCACCGATTTGACTGTATAAAAGCCCTGCATAATAAGGCTCATTGGTATCCTTCAGTTTCTCTTCAACTTTCAGGTAAAGGCGTAACGCTCCCGGCTTGTCTCCTGCACGCAGTTTGACTTTTCCCCAATAATAGAGAGTCTTGCATTGGCGGCGTAAATCTTTGGGATGATGTTTGTAATACTCCCAAGCCCGGCGAATCAGCGAATCATTCGTTGCTTTGATGTGATTTTTGTCTAAAGCCTCTGAATAAAGCAACGCATACCTGGCCTGTTCAGCCTGGCCGCCTTCCGATTTGAGTTGTTGTAATATTGTTAAGGCACTATCCGGCTTATTTTGTAACAGTGCTTCCGCCTCATCAAGCCGGGAAATCTGTTCTCTGTTATAACATCCTGTAAAAAAGAGAATTACTAATAGTTCGAGTATAATTCTGCATTTCATGCTGTGAATGTAGTGAAAATATTTCGAGTTTAGTATGGAATCGTCATATCTTTATAATTCTTATGATGTTTAATTTTGTAAAGGTAGGAAAATAGATTCGAGTTGAATTTTTCGGACTAATATCAATATATCTTGAATATATAGTCTTTTAATAGTTCTTTTTCAACTTTAAAGTTGAATGTTTGTTGTGTTATACTACATTATTCATATCTTTGCATAAAGATATTTTAGATATGGATATAGAAACAGTCGATAAATTCTTGAAAGAATTTAAAGATAAGGCTAGGGTTTTCGGGATTATCTTTCGCATAGATAGAAAGAAGAATATGCAAGCTTTGCTTGATTTGGAAATTTCGGCAATTATGCGTGAAAAGATAATAATGTCTTTGACAGTTGAAGACTATTATAAAGGTCCTACGGAAGATAAGTTGAATTATATGGGAGCACTTTGGGAGTTTGGCAAGTCCGTAGAGAAAAAGGAGGTTTATATCAAAATAAGTAAAGGTACTGGAGCAAATTCTCCAATCTGTGTCTCCTTTCATTTGGCAGAGAGAAAAATAGAACATCCTTTCAAAAATAAAAAGTAGAAGTTATGAAAAGTCCGTTTACAGGTGGTGACGCTGCATTGTGTCATGAGAAGCAATCATTTGAATTTCGAAAAGACAATTTTGAGATAGTATATCATTTTTATAGATGTAAGGATACAAATGAAGAGTTTACTACAACTGAACTTGATCAACTGAATATGAATCAAGTTTATAATTTGTATCGTCAGAAATATGCGATACCATTTCCGGATGAAATAAAAAGAGTCCGGGAATTATATGGTATATCTGCACTTCGAATGTCTAAACTTTTAGGTTTTGGCGATAACCAATATAGAAAATACGAAGAAGGAGAGATGCCTAGTGTGTCTAATGGAAAAATGATTTCAGCTTTGAAAGATCCTCATTTCTTTTTGGAAATTCTGAAACTTGCTCAAAATCAGTTTCCCAATGATGAGATACTTAAAATTGAAAAAAGGGTAAAGGAACTGTTATTAAATAATTCCTGTTTTGAGAATAAAATAAATGAATTTATATTTCACAACCATTTGTCTTTACGTTCAAGTATGAATGGGTATGCTTCTGTCATTCCTGAGAAGGTTAAGCAGATTATTGTCTTTTTTGCATCTGCATTACAAGGAGTTTTTGAAACAAAACTAAATAAATTATTATTTTATTCTGATTTTCTTTCCTATAAGAAATATGGTAAAGGTATTAGCGGGTTACAATACCAAGCTATAAGTTATGGGCCTGTTCCTGTGCGTTATAGTACTATATATGAGAACTTGGACGGATTAAAAAAGGAAATCATAAATTTGGGAAATGGTTATTCTGGAAGTATAATTACAACTGTTGAGCAATTTGAACAATCTTTATTTACAGTTGAAGAATTAGAGGTTTTACAATGTGTATTAGTTCATTTTGAGAAGAGTAAGGCTAATGAAATTTCAGAAATGAGTCATGCTGAAGAAGCGTGGCGTCAAAATGAAAAACAGCATAGCTTGATTGATTATAGTTATGCGTTTGATTTGAGACAGTTGTAATGTAAGCCCCCTTCCTAGTTCTGTATAAACAGAGAATCGCTATAAACTTATTAGATTTATATAGCGATTCTATAATTTATACGGGGACTTGAAGTTTTATGTAGTTTTAATTTATACCTATTACAGAACATCCGGCTCCTAATAATAGACTATAATTGGGATTATCGTCCGTTCTTGTTTTTATGTATCTAATTAAATCATTTACAGAACGTTCTTTAATTTTTAACTCTTCTCTAATCTCTGTTAGTGTGTACATAGTATTTAATTTAAAAATTGAATTTACAAAATTATTGAAACAATATTATATTCCAAAGCTTTTGGATGTTTTCTATCATATGTGGAATGAAAAATATTCCAAATCGCATTTGATTTTATCTTGAATAATTACTATGGGTATATATGCTGTAGCTTATCACTTAGGGATATTTGCTTATTAGTCTTATTAAACTTTCATTTTCTTTCTCCACCTCTGAAACCCTCTCATCAAACTTTCCTCTTCCACCGACTCCGCCATATCATACTTTATCACAAACTCATGCATTGACTTTATATACATCACTCCATTTTTGAACTTATTTTCCAACAGGAATGAATAAAGCTCCGCTTTCATTTCCACCTCAATTTCCTTTTCGATAATAAAGATACTGTCCTGCCCGAAATAATTATAAACTTCCGGATTCTTCCCTTGCCTTGGGCTGGGAAGAACAAAACAGATATTTCCTGTCTCTTTCCAGGAGACGCCTTGCGGATGAGGAACGGATAATTGATGCAGGAAGTGATAAATGGGAGTGAGGTGGGAGAGGTGGATTGGAGTGGGGAGCCTTGAAGGTGGATTGTTGTGCGATTGAAGTTCTAAACTTTGTCCGTATCGGACATACATATACCTCGCCAGATATGGCTTGATGGCAAACGTGACTGTAACCATGGGAATTGAATTTTGGATTGTTGAAATTTGTTGTATACTGATTGCCGCTTCGTGCGGCAGATTCTGTCGTGTTTGTTGGAAAAAATCCCATGGGTTACGGGGACGGAATTTTAATTCAGTAAGAAGTTGAAATTCAAATGGTTACAAATGCCGGTTTTTCCTTTAAAACCAACGGGCCGTTCCTTTAAAAGGAACGACCCGTTGCACACCGAGGAATGACCTCTTCCTTTTAAAGGAACGGACGGCTCCCTAAAATCCATAGTGCAAAGCTATACCTAATATTCTAATTTTTCAAAAGGAATAATAGCGATAATATCTGTATTGTGTAATGAAATATCATAAATAGTATACATCTCTAATTTATGCGTATGCATATTGGAAATATGTAATAAAAATATACTGATTACTAGAACGTGTATTTTAACTATATTTATTAGATAACTATTCTTAAAGTGGAAAAACTTTTTATTCCACTTCTTGTTTCTTGCGTAACGGGCGGAAAAATAGTTCTGATAAATAAGGTGAACTTTGTACTTTTACGTCTCAAACAAAAAAAGCAAGATATGATAACATCAGTGAAACTTATGCTGAACAAGAGCAGGATATTGAATAATGGCAGTTACCCTTTAGTATTTCAGGTGATACACAATCGGAGAAAAAAGTTACTGTATACAGGCTACCGGGTGAAAGAAGAGGTGTTTGACGAGCTGGAAGGGAAGATTATGAATGGCGTAAGTTCTACTTTTACGGCTACGGAGGTCGTGAAAATGAACCGCGAGCTACGGAAGATGCGGAATCAGATTGATACACGGATCAGGCAGCTTGAGCGAACAAGGGAAGAATTTACAGTGGAGGATATTCTGGCTCAAAATGCTTTTGGTACAGGAAAACCACAGTTTTATTTATTGCGATATATCAATACGCAGATTGAACGGAAGCAGGAACTGAAGAAAGTGGGAATGGCTGCGGCCTACAAGAGTACTCGTTCGTCGTTGGCAAAATTTATAAGTCGCCCCGATGTGCGGATGTCGGAGGTTGATTTGGCGTTCGTCAGGAGATATGAGGATTTCCTGTATAGTAACGGTGCTTCCGGCAATACGGTAAGTTATTATCTGCGCAACTTGCGCTCTTTGTATAACCAGGCGGTAATGGACGGCTATCATCCCCGTGTCGAATATCCGTTTGCTAAAGCGCAGACCCGTCCGGCGAAGACTGTGAAACGCGCTTTGTCACGGAAGGATATGCAGATTCTGGCGGACTTGGATTTGACGAATGAACCGCAACTGGAGTTTGCCCGCGATTTGTATCTGTTTAGCTTTTATGCGCAGGGAATGGCTTTTGTTGATATTGTTCTTTTGAAGAAGGTCGATATTTGCAATGGTGTGCTGACCTATTCCCGTCATAAGTCGAAACAGTTGATTCGTATAGCGGTGACTCCGCAGATGCAGGGCTTGATAGATAAATATAAGACAGAAAATGAGTATCTCTTTCCGATAATCAGCGGTGAATATGCTTCTGGATACAAACAGTATCGTTTGGCGTTGGGCCGTATTAACCGGCATTTGAAGAAAATCGCTGTTGTAGCTGATATTGAAGTACCGTTGACGACATATACTGCACGCCATACCTGGGCTACCCTCGCACGTGACTATGGAGCTCCGATTTCTGTGATTAGTGCCGGACTTGGACACACTTCGGAAGAAATGACACGCGTCTATTTAAAGGATTTTGATGTATTCATGCTCAATCAGGTGAATAGCATCGTTACAAACTTATCCAAATGAAATAATTATTTGTAATATAATCTGTTGAAAATTAGAATATGTCATATTTTTATTTATCTTTGCAATATTGTAATCTATTCCGTAATAGAGATGCATATTAAAAATACCTTTGTTTCTTAATATATTTCACGCTGCAAAGTAAATGAAATTTTTCATTATTGAATTTATCATAAAGTCCAATAATTTATTCATTTTGTACAGATAGAGATAATAATGGCTAACTCGTTTGATTGGTTGCCTGACATTGCTCTATCAGTTGTTTGGGGGTACATCCGAAATGTTGTTTGCAGTAACGGTTGAAGTTACCTTGCGAATCAAATCCCAATTCTTCAATGATATCTTTTATACATACTCCCGGTTTCGTCATTTTTTCCAATATTCTTTGGTTCTTTTGTTTCAGCATCCACTGTTTAGCTGTCATACCAAACACTTCATTGAATTTGATAAAAAAACAGCTTCTTCCCATATTCGATAGTGAGATAAGCTGCTCTATATTATCTACTTTGGTATGATTGTGCATGACAAAATCTTTAAAATCCACTTCTTTTCCGATAATGGGGTGGAATAATGCTGCAATCTCCTGTTTTTCATAAAATCCTCGTAAAAGAAAGAAAAACTCTCGTTGCATCAGCCCGTGTAAGTGTGCGCAACTCATTCCGTTTTTGATGCAGTGAGTTAATACCTCGAGAAATAGTGTTAGTGGATAGCGTATTTTAATTGGTGAAAAGTCATATTTAATGTTGTTGCATACATTTGATAAAGACTGTAATATGAGCTTGTCACAGTTCTCTGCAGGTATATCGAAAAACATGGAGAGCAGGCTTGAATCGGTTTCCGCAAATCCTTTTAGCCGGGAAGAACGAGGGATGAGTATCATTTCTCCGGCATGAAACAGCTTGTTATGAAACTGGTTGCAACAAATGGTGAAATCGCCTTTCAGAAAGAACAGAAGATAATTTTTAGTTGTATTATCTTCTTCAAATGCTGCATTCTTGGCGAATTCAAGATATTTGAATCCGGTTTCAATCGTTGTCATGTAGTTTTGACATGACTGATGTTCTTCAATGTACAAAAGTTCGCTTTTTGTATGTTTTGTTTCCATGGCAATAACTGTTTTGATTGTTTAGTCTGTTACTTATCTGTTTGTTTCACAATTGTTTCAGTATCTATTTTTTTAATGAATTATATATCAGAATAATATTATTTATTTTGTTTGTTATGATTCATTATATTATGATATTGAAACATTCTGTTATTAGTTTCTGTAATATAATTCGTTGATAATTAAATGTTTATTATTTATGTGTAATTATGCATCTCTATTACGGAATAGAGATGCATAAGAAATAGTTTGAAAAGACTGTATAAAATGAATGATTGTATAAGAAATAAAGCCGGCTTACTTATTGGTCTATTTACTTTGCTAGGATGTTTTGCGATTAGAGCACAAGATATAGCAGTAAAAACGAATTTACTTTATGGCGGGTTGTTACAAACACCAAACATAGGGGTGGAATGGGGAATATCTCCCAAACTGACTGTTGACTTGTGGGGAGCCTACAATCCTTTTCCTTTGGGTAAGAATGGTTATGGTTCCAACAATAGAAAAATGAAGCATTGGTTGATACAATCAGAGCTTCGCTATTGGCTTTGTGAACGGTTCAATGGACATTTCTTTGGCGGACATTTGTTTTATGGACAATATAATGTCAGTAATATTCGATATTGGGGACTAGGTGACTTTAGAAGACAGGGAAATCTTGCCGGATTCGGATTCAGTTATGGGTATCAGTGGATTCTTTCACCACATTGGAGTATAGAAGGGACATTAGGGATCGGCTATGCACACCTGCATTATAGTAAATACCCGTGTAAGGAATGTGGTAAGCGTTTAAGCGTAAACAACCGTAATTATTTAGGGCCTACACGTGCCGCTGTATCTATCATATATTTACTTAAATAATATCCCAAATGAATAGTTTTCAGATTATAATACTTTCCTTTTTTATGAGTATAACGGTCATGTCAGTTTCCGCTCAAAATAATGATTCGATCAAGATCAATAATTTTTCTATAGAGAAGAATGCTCAAGGTGATTCTGTGAGTTTGAGATTTCATTTGATGATTGCTCCCGGCATTACAAAAGCAAATGATGAGTTGTTGCTTACACCTATATTGATAGATATAAAGGGAAATCACTCTTTTGCTTTCCCTGTCATACGCGTAAATGGCAAAATACGGGAGAAAATAGTTCGAAGACAAAAAGTGCTTCACTCATCAAAAGCAGAGAAAGACTTAATATATACAGTATCCAATCGGCAATGGAATACAATAACATGTTCAACTCCGATGTTAGCCAATCAACTTTGGATATGGCAGGCAAAGTTAGTGTTACGGCGGCAACTTGGAAATTGCTGTATGAAAAAGGAGTTGGATATGGTGGAATTGTTTATGTGGAACCGGACGGATGGATATTCTATTGTTAAGCCGGAAATAAAGAATAAGGTGGGAATACCGGAAATGTTACCGCATAAATGTGCTACGGAAGTACTGGCTGAAACAGAGAAATTTGTAGAACCCATAGATAACTATTCAGCGGGTAAAAGGATTCTGGCGGGCGAGCAGGAAGGAGCACAGATTGTTTATTTCAAGCTTGCAAAGGCAGAGATAGATAGCAATTATCTGGATAATGAGAGAGTGTTGGAACATATCATTGATGTAATTCGCCGTATTAGTGAAGATCCCGAAGTAGAAATAGCTCGCGTAGTGCTATTGGGGCTTTCCTCACCCGAGGGGGCTTTTGAATTCAATAAACAATTGTCTGGAAAACGAGCTGAAGCGCTGAAGCAATATATAGCCGACCGGATTGCTTTGGCGGATAGTTGCTTTGCGCTTGTGAATGGTGATGAGGGCTGGGAAGAACTACGTTATAAAGTGGAACACTCTGATATGGAATACCGTAAGGAAGTATTGAATATTATTGATTCAGTTCCGATAATGAAAGGCCGTGAGGGACAGTTGCAACGTTTGAAAAGAGGAGTGCCCTATCGTTATTTGGAAGAACACTTCTTTCCGCAACTGCGTCGAGCCGGATACATCAAGGTGTATTACCGGATGAAAAATGGAACCATATAAATCTCAATATATAATAATTTATTTTTTAATCATAAGACAAAAATGAGAAAGAATTATTTTCTAATCGGAGTATTTGCGCTGGCAACAATAACGTTTGCTGCTTGTAGCAGTGAGGACAAGCTAGGTGAAGAAAGAAGCGATGACAATGGTAATACCGAAGTCATAGAGGGAGAGCCTACTTGGGCGAAGTTTACATTTAAACTGGGCAAAGATGGTGTTGTAGCACGTGCAACGGGTGACACACATGAAGGTACTACTACAGAAAAAAACATCAAAAATCTGCGGGCTTATATCTTCAATGAGTCCGGTAGCTTTGAAGCAAAGACGGATAATGCTACTGTAGATGAACATGGCACGGAGCACACTGCTGTATTGAAACTAACTTCCGGTAAAAAGAAAGTGTATGTAGTAGCTAATATGCAGGACGACTGGATTACGTCTACCACTACAACTGCTCAATTTGAAGCTGTTACTTTGACACATTGTACGAAAGCAGGACGTATTGCCCATACCAAAGGTGTAGAAACGGCAGTTGCTGTATCGCGTGTCGGTAATTTTGATAAAATATCCGGTAATGGGAATGCGGCGACCAATGGTTTCCTGATGGCAAATGTATTAAAGGCAACCGAATACACATTATATCCCGGGATTTCTGCTGAGGATTGTTCGAAACCGGCGTATGATAGTTCGGCGGAAATGAAGAAAAACAATCATTTGGAGGTGTTCATATCCCGTGCTGCTGCTAAGTTGCAGGCTACTTATGCAAATGCGGATGCTTTGATATTGAAAGATAGTGAAAGTAATACATTAGGCAAATTACTTACTCCGACTTTTACGGTTCGTAATCTTCCGGTTCAGAGCTATATATTTCTGCATAATCATGTTGATGGTTTCCTTACGCCGTTCTATACAATGACTAATACTAGCTCTACATTTGCAGATTTCGCTAAATATTATGACGAGGTGAATGAGCCTAATTTGGATTTGAAAGCAAGTGCTGACGAGGAAGCTATAGAGTCTATATATTTGCCGGAGAACTCCAATCAGACACCGGTAAGGGGAAATACTACTTATGTGTTGGTGAAAGGTGTATTTGCTCCGGCGGCTAATGTGATGATTAATGCTGTTGAAGTGAAAAATGATGGTGGCAATCTTAGTATCGAAAATAAATTAGACGGAACTGATTATACTACAGGAGGAAAAGATGTACCGCCATATTTTATTGTCCCGGAATGGGAAAATCAGATTTATACGGCTCCTGCAGACTTTAGTGGAAACTTGGCAAACTATGGCTTGGGCATGATTTTAAAGACTTATTTGAATAAAGCCGGAAAACAGAAATGGTTAAATGCAGTAGACGAGGGAAGTGCTGTAGACGAAGGTGATATAGAGAATTCTGTAAGTGTATATTATGGAAGCTCATTCTCTACTTCTGAAGGTATTTATTCAGTTGTTACCATCAAGAAATATTCGCATCCCAAGAATGCACTACCGGGCTATAAGGAAAGTATTGAAGGAATAATACGTATTTTTCAGTACACCGGAGGTACTTGTTATTATCGTGTGAATGTTGAAGATAATATGGACGGAAAGACGGAAGCCAACAACCTGTTCTATTCGGTAATGCGCAACCGTTTTTACAATGTAAATATCTCAAAAATTACTTCAATCGGTTATCCCGATGATGAAGATGTTACCGTGGACCCGACAGATCCCATCAACCAGAAAACGTACATGCAGGCACATATCACAGTGGAACCATGGACGAAAGTTGAACAGGATGCAGAACTGGGAATGTAATTGCTATTAGTCTGCCGGTTCATTAAAAATAGATTTTAACGGATTCTTTTGCCGGGGCATTGTCTCCGGTAAAAGAATCTAAAATCCCTCTCAATAACAATTTAACATGCATAGTACATTTTACCGGAAAAGAAGGATGGTGGCATACATATCAATGCTATTATGGCTTATTACAGGATGCGTTAATGAAGATTTTTCCGATTGTCCGCAGGGAAGTTTCCAGGTGGCTTTCGAATATGTTCATCACACGGACAATATTTGTCCCGATCGCTTCAACATTGATGTACAGCAAATAGACTTGTATGTATTTGATGCAGCCGGATGTTTTTTGAAATGTATAACTCGTAAAGGGACGCCTTTCCCGAAAGATTTTCGGATTGACCCGGAACTTTCTGCCGGTAGCTATACGTTGGTGGCATGGGGAAACTTGACTGATGAAGTGACTTTACAACCGGCCTTTATTGCCGGACAAACTACGCTTGAGCAGGCGTTATTATCACTCAACGCAGCTGAAGACCGTAGCGTGAACCATAGACTGACTCCTGTTTTTCATGCTATGAAACAAGTAGAAGTAAACGATGTGAAGGAACACACTGAAGTTCTTTCACTTATAAAGAATGAGAATCATTTGCATCTGAATGTGAAGTGGTTTGAAAAAAGCGGAATACCATGTATTCACCGCTGTGCGGATGGCGTGCGTGTCCGTGTACTTGATCCCAAAGGGGCGACCTATAAATTTGATAATTCTGTAGTTGCTTCGGGCAACGAATTGACATATTATCCATATCAGGGCGTAAATAATGATGCATGGAATCAATTTGCAGGCGTTTTTTCTTTGATGCGTTTGGTGGAAGGGGAAAAATTGACGCTACTGATAGAACGTTTGATGCAGGACGGCACAGCCAAAGAACTCTACCGTTCTGACTTAGTCGAACTTATCCGGATGCATCCATATACCCGCATCCAGTCGGAACTTGACCGGCAAGATGTGTATGAAGTAGAAATATCGCTTATAGATGATCTGGACGGTGACACGGATACTTATATGCAAACGGCTGTTACCGTATCAGGGTGGACAATCATATTGCAGGATACGGAAATGTGATACTTTATAATTAAACGAGAGAATGAGACTGAAATTAGTTTATATATATAGCTTCGTTGTGACATTATTATATCTGCTTACTGCTTGTACTGACGGAATAGAAGCATCTTCCGATAGTAATGGCCAGGGGGAAGGCAAGGAAATTCCTGTCAGTATCATGCCGAAACTTGTTGCAGGGGATGAAAATGAGGTATCACAATTGCGTGTTATCATTTTCTCGACACGTACTTCCAATCCTTACGGCCCTAAAGTTTTAGTCAGCAATCAATTGATAGATGTAAATGAAGATTATGTTGCCATTACCTATATAGGATACAATGATATTTATGTGATAGGAAATGAACCGGTAGATCTTTCGGGAATCAATAGCCCTGAAGAATTGAAAAATATTCAGATGAATACGGAAAGCAGCCTGAGTGCTTCAAAATTTGTATTTTTCCGGCAGTTGCTCAATGTGAATGTACGGAGTAAAAATGAGATATATCCGGAAGGGGCATCCGCTTCTGTTTCAAAACTGGAGATAAAGTTGCAACGAGTGATTGCCAAGTTAAGTGTGAAGTTTGACCTTAGTACGGAGATTTGTGAAAATGGAACCCCTACAGGTGAATTCGTTAATCTTGAGTCTATGGAGTTACTTCGTATTCCAAAGTATAGTTATCTGGCTTCCTGTAAATACAGGATAGAAGAGGGGTTTCTAGATAACCGCGTTTTTTCACTAGAAAATAGCAGTGCAGAACAGAATCATTTCACATGGTCATCCGGTGATATATATTTGCCGGAATATCTGCCGATGGATGAGATTTACAGAATGGTATTGCGCATTAAAGGGACATCAAGAGGAATCACCCGTATATATACTTTGCCGATTGGTGATGCGATGAATTCAATTGATTCACATTCTACAGAATGGAATATAACCCGCAACAGGCATTATAGTTTGAATATTAAAGCGATTACCGGTTATGGAGAGGAGTCCCTTGAAGTGAAATCCAACGTTTCCGGATGGTCGGAAGTCAATGTTCCGATTGAAATAACGGGAGCTAGTTTTCTTGCAGTCAACAAAAAGACGGTCGAAGTAAAGTCTTTACGCTTTTACTCGTATGTGCGTTTTGCTTGTAACGCTCCGGTTGAAGTGAAACTTCCCGATGAGGTGACAATCGGTAATCAACTGCAGATGACAATAGAATATGATGACGCGACAAAGAAAAGCGGTCGCGTCGGGTTCAGACGTGGAAATTGGAATACTGGTAATGATATTATATATGTAACTACATTAAAATCGGGTACCGCATCTGTTGAACTTAATCTGCAACTTTATAGATCTGAAACAATTCGTGTCGGAAATAACCTTGTTACTTGGGCTGAAGCCATGGGATATTGGGAAGAGGCTAACTGGATACGTACGGGTATTTATAATGATGAGTTTTATAAAAGAGCCACCCGGGAAACTGGATGTAGAGCATATTATCCTGAAGGAGTAAATGAGAATGATGCAACAAGAGGGAAAGGATGCTGGAGATTAGCTACCATACGTGAAAATTGGGCAATTAATTCTGCTGAAGCATGGTGCATAGAGGAACATGATACAAATGGCAGAAAGGCATATGTAAGTTACGGATCGGGAAATCTCATAGACGATTATAAAGAGAATAAAAAATATCGCTATAACTGTACCCTTGATGTCCGTCCCCCTGAACTTTCAGATTTTATAGTCTCAAGTTCAGATGTAACGAATGTCACGAAGGAAAATGCGTCTTCTATATGTGCAAATTTAGGTAGTGGATGGAGATTGCCTACAGGAAAAGAAATGAATTATGTTTTCCTGAATGCCGGAACCAACGGGCTTCCCAATAATTTCTTTTCGGACAGTTATTGGGGAAAGAATGAGGACGGTACTTTCATTGTAGCAACAATGAGCGATCCGAACGGAAATGTCACGACGGATGAATTGCGAAATGGGAGACATACGGTACGTTGTGTGAAATTACGTTATCCCCCTATTGGATAAGGAAAATGATAGATATGATAGTGAAAAAGAAATATATTCAATTAGTCCTGTTTGTATTGCTTTTCTCTTTTGGGGCTTGCAATAGTGATGAAATGTCGGATATCAACGATACAACAGAAGTACAGGAGCAAATGGTTTTGAAACTAAGTGTGCAACAAGAGTCTGTTGTGTATACGCGGGGAACAGGTACCCTTGCCGATGAAGCAAAGGTTGAAAGTATGGATTTTCTGATATTCAATCATGACGGAAAAATTGTTTATCATCAGCATCCTGTATTGGAATGGACTGGAAATGAATATAAGACGACAGTAAACATTCCTTCGGCGACAGGAGAGCATACATTGTATCTGATAGCTAATTATCCGATGGAAGCAGGGACAATACATACTTTACAGGACTTGGAAAGCAGGATATGCACAAGTACGAAAGCACTTGTAAAACCACCCTTTGTAATGGCTACCAGGCGCATAACTCTTTCATCACTCAACATGATAGCTATTCGTAATGCGATGGAAAGTGACGGTAGCAATGGTTTCAGTTTAAAACGGAATGTTGCGAAATTCAGTGTGGGAGTGGCAGACAACAATTTTGAATTGATTTCAATAAATTGGTTGGGTTGTCCTGTGTCAGCCTCTGTATTGGCAGACGTGGATTATACCAGTCCGTCCACTTTGTCCGTCAGTAACCTTGCTCCTTCGTCAAATCCTATTTGTCTGTATCAGATTCGGAAAATGGGTTTGGATGCGCATAAAGGATTTCACATTGTTGTACATGGAAAATATACGGCAGCGGATGGGACAGAAAAGGAAGGATACTATAAACTCCGTCTATGTACAATAGATGATGCTACAGGAGAAAAAGTTCCGTTGACTTCAATTGTAGGCAATGATTACTATAAACTGAATATCCGGAGTGTTACGGGATTTGGCGCTAATTCATTCGAGAATGCAGAAAAGAATGGATTTACTAATGATATGGAAGCATTCATGTTATTAGAGTATAATGGTACACATGATTATCAAGAGAATTATTTGCAGAATGGTTATCAGATGGGATTTGAAAATTCCCGTTGGATTATATACAGTAATGAAACCTTGAATTCTTTTGTGTTAGGTCATTTCTACCGGTGCATCCGGGATGAATCATTGGAAGGTTACACCATGTTTGATCCGGATTATCCTAATCTTCAGCGTGGATTGATAACGGTGAAAGCAAATGGGACAGAAATAACGGGGGAAACAGTTTGTAATGATACTTCTGATAATCCCGTCGAGATGGACTTATGTTTCACGGAATCGAGTGAAGTTGCAGGTACGGAATACTCTTTTACGAGTATTATCCAATATGGTGTTCTACAAAAAACGGTAACTGTTGAACGTCATTCCTCTATCGGTCGGTCATATACAGTGCTTCCTATGTTATATACGAATTACGGGGAAGTGTTCGATTCATGTGATTGGATCGGGATAGCTGAACAACGGCACGAAGGTGCTATTACTTATCCGCAGTTAGACTCTGCTAATGATTACATTTTTGTCCATGTAAAGGAAAATGGCACAGGCAATGCACGTGAAGGAAAGGTGCGTCTGTTTGGTAGGAATGGATATTTTGAACTTCGGATACGTCAGGAAGGATAATTCAAATAGTGTTAAGAGTGAAAGGAGATATGAGGATGAATATATTAAACGATATTTTGGAAAAAGAAGGTGATAATCGAGGCTCTGTTTATTTGTATTGTCTAGAGGATTCATGGAAAGCATTCGGATATTCTGCTTTTTATCTGTCTTTACTTTATCCGGGGATTAAAATCGTGAAATATGATAATCCGGATATTATATGTTTTTGTATGTGTATATCGGATGATTGTCTGATGGAAATATTCGAGATGAGCCGGATATATGTCGGGAATGAATGTATAGAGATGAAAGTGCCGGAAAGGATTTGCGGTGGAGAAAACGAGTATGTCAAATGGTGTAATGAATTGTGCTTGAACTTGTAGAATTATGAATAAACGAAGATTAAGGTTATTACACCTTTTAAGATTGGTAATCCATCAGAAATATATAAGACTTCTTTATATTACTTTAGGCGTGTTTTTACTTTTATGTACTTGTTCTGCCAATTCTGGTAAATCAAATGCTATGGCAAAGCAACAAAAAGACAGCATACTGATAGAGCGCTTTTGGGATACGTATGATTTTACAGATACTATCCGGTTAAGCAGCTCTGCCACTACCGAAAGGATGTTGGTGGATTATCTTTCTCAATTGTCGGAACTGACAGAGGAAAGGGCTTGTGAAAATATCAGGAGATTGGTGTTGAAGACTAAAGTTAATAAGGTGGTAAACCGTTGGTTTCTACAACGGTTGGAGCATCATCTATATGAACCTGATTCGTCACTACGGAATGATAGTTATTATATTTCTGTATTGGAGGAAGCATTAACATCCGGACATTTAGATGGAATGATGCGTATACGTCCCTTGTATCAATTGAAAATGCTTAAAAAGAACCGGATAGGGATAAAAGCTGCTGATTTTACTTTCATTCTTTCTACGGGAGAATTTCAAAAACTATGGGATGTTTCCGCTAAATATACGTTATTGCTGTTTTATGATCCGGATTGTATTTATTGTCGGCAATCAATGATGGAACTGTCTGAATCATCGGTAATAAGTTCCTTCTTGCAACATAGTGGACTATCCCTATCGCAACTTGCTCTTGTTACGATTTGTACGGAAGGTGAAATGGATGCGTGGAAAGAATATCAGCAGTCTCTTCCTTCTGTGTGGATAAACGGTTATGATGTCAGGAAGGTGTTGACTGAAAAAGAACTATATTTCTTACGTTCTCTTCCCTCGATATATTTGTTGGGAGAGGACAAGCAAGTATTATTGAAAGAACCCTCTTCTATAAGTGAAGTTACCAGTTATTTATTAAATAAGTATGATGATATATAATAGTGGCATAAGAAAAATGGAATCATGACTTTTCCGCTGCCTGTGAAGGTAGCCTATTGTTTGTTTTGTTTGTGTGTGCATCTTTTTCCCGGTGGGGAAGAAGGTGCACTTTTTTATTATGATATTTATTAGTTTGAATATATTTGTTTATTTATTATTCTCCCCCAGGTATTGATTTTGTCGCTTTTTTCTGCTTTTCGTCGTTTTCTTGTCGTTTATTTAGTTCCTCTATGTCAGTTGTATATGTCTGAAATGCTTTTTAGTACTTTTCTGATGAGGTTATTAGGTGTCGTTTCATCTCCGTGGAAGATGCTGCATCTTTGCATCGTTAACGTTAGCGAAGTGATAATTAAAACAGTATTTATTTAAAAAAGAAAAGTAGTATGGCTATTAGATTTAGAAGGGTGTCTCGCCTGTGTGACCCTACAAATAAAGAAGCAGGAAAGAAAGTGTATCCGGTGATTTCTTATCAGTATGATACGAGTGCAACGTTGGATGAGTTTGCCAAGGAAATTGCGTCTGTTTCCGGTGTCAGCGAGGGTGAAACGATTAGTGTATTGAAGGATTTCCGTACGTTATTGAGAAAGACATTGCTGGGTGGCCGTTCGGTGAATATCGCCGGTCTGGGATATTTTTACCTTTCCGCTCAAAGCAAAGGGACGGAGAAGGCGGAAGATTTTACGATCGCTAATATTTCAGGGCTTCGTATCTGTTTTCGTGCTAACTCGGACATTCGTCTGTTTACCGGGACGACTACCCGTTCGGATGGATTGAAGTTCAAGGATTTGGATCATATTAATGATTCGGGTAGTGTTGGTGACGGTTCGGATGATGGGGGTGAAACTCCGGATCCGGATGGTGGTTCGGGTGGTAATAGTGAAGCACCGGATCCGGCTGCGTGATTCATGAGCCGTTGAGAACTGTCTGGTTTGTATGGAATGGGGCTTCGGCCTCATTCTTTCTTTATAACTACGTAAAAATATAAATATGCAAATAACTACAATCCTTGCTTTTATTACCGCTATGGGTGGTTTGGAAGCTGTGAAATGGTTAGTGAGGTATATCACTTGCCGCAAGACGGATGCACGGAAAGAGGAAGCGTCCGTGAACAGTATGGAAGAAGAAAATCGCCGTAAAAAGGTGGACTGGCTGGAAGAACGGCTGACTCAACGTGACGAGAAGATAGACGGGCTTTATATTGAACTTCGCAAGGAGCAGGAAGAAAAGATAAACTGGATACATAAATGTCATGAAATGGAGTTGATACAGAAGGAGTCGGAATTGAAGAAGTGTGAGATTAGAGGGTGTGTGAAGCGTATGCCGCCTTCGGATTATTAACAGGTACATTTGAACTAATAATGAATTATCATGAGAAATATAGATTCTATCATAGTGCATTGTTCGGCTACGAAAGCCGGACAGGATTTTACTGCCACAGATATTGACCGTTGGCACCGGGAACGTGGGTTCAACGGTATCGGGTATCACTATGTGATCCGTTTGGATGGGAAATTGGAAAAGGGGCGGGATGTCGCTTTGGCCGGTGCTCATTGTAAAGGTTGGAATGAGCAGAGTATCGGGATATGTTATATCGGCGGATTGGATGAGAACGGGCGTCCGGCAGATACCCGAACGAATGCTCAAAAACGGGTGCTTTATCAGATTATTATGGATTTACAGCGGGAATATAATATTCTCCAAGTGTTGGGACATCGGGATACTTCACCGGACTTGAATGGTGACGGAGTGATTGAACCTTATGAATATGTGAAGGCTTGTCCCTGTTTTGATGTGAAGGAGTTTTTGAGGAGTGGGAGGGAGTTACTGTTTGTGTTGTTGGTGGCTTTGGTTGTGCCTGTATTGCTGTCGGGATGTAGGAGTAAGAAAGAGGTGATAAACAGGGAGAGTGAAGTTAGGGTTGATTCAAGTTTAAATAGTAGCTCCGGGAAAAGTCTTGTTAAAAATAAGGTTGCTTCAGAAAAGGATTCGGAGGTGGTGGGGGAGCATATCGAGCAGGTGTTGTTTGTATTTCCTGTGGATACGCTTAGATTGAAGGCTGGGATGGTGGTGAAGACTGTGGTGGATAGGAAAAATGTTAATGAGAAACAACTGCTTCAAGAAGTAGATTTACAGTCTGTGAGCTTGTCGGATATGAGTGCTAAGACAGAGATTCATAAAACGGGAGTTGAGAAAACTACTAATAGGACAACCGGAGGTTGGTATTGGTATGGAATTATTTTGCTGGTTTTAGTTATCGTGTGTTGGATTTGCAAAGTGAAGAGGAAGTGAGATGTTGTTTGTCTGGTACAAAGTTAGTTTTGATGAAAAATGGAGTCATGGTAGTGCTGTCTGTGAAACTGTGTACTTTTTTGTGGAGTTTGTATGTGTATTCCCATGGAAATGCGTATCTTTGAATAATCAAAATAGAGGAAAAATCATGGACGGGATATTACGTAAACTTCCTATTGGAATACAGACTTTTGAGAAACTTCGTGAAGGAGATTATCTTTATGTGGATAAGACTGCTCTTGTATGGAGAATTGCTTCAACGGAGACTCCTTATTTTTTAAGTCGTCCTCGTCGTTTTGGCAAGAGTCTTCTTCTTTCTACTTTTGAAGCTTATTTCGAAGGTAAGAAAGAATTATTTGAAGGGTTGGCCATAGCTGATATGGAAAAGGAATGGAAGACATATCCGCTATTTCATTTGGATTTAAACGCGGAAAAATATGATTCTCCCCAGGCTTTAGTCGAAATTCTTAGCAGGCAGTTGACGCAATGGGAACTGAAATATGGCAAAGGGGAGGATGAGGAAACTCTCTCCGGACGTTTTGCGGGTGTAATTCGCCGAGCCTGTGAACAGTCTGGTCGTGGAGTCGTAGTCTTGGTGGATGAATATGATAAACCTTTGTTGCAGGCATTGGGTGATGACGCTTTGCTTGATGACTATCGTAAGACATTGAAGGCCTTCTATGGTGTACTGAAAAGTTCTGACCGTTATCTTCGTTTTGTTTTCCTTACCGGTGTGACTAAGTTTGCGCAAGTCAGTGTGTTCAGTGATTTGAATCAACTGAATGATATCAGTATGAAGCCGCAGTATGCCACGATTTGTGGTATTACACGACAAGAATTGGAGGATACTTTTATTCCTGAACTGAATCGATTGGCAGAAACAAATGAACTGACTTATGAAGAAACATTAAATAAGATGACGGCTTTATATGACGGTTATCATTTTTGTGAGTTTGCGGAAGGAGTATTCAATCCATTCAGTGTGCTTAACGTTTTTGACGGGTATAAGTTTAGTAACTATTGGTTCCAAACCGGTACTCCTACTTTTTTAGTCGAACTGCTTAAAAAGAGTGAGTATGATTTGCGTACGTTGATTGATGGGGTAGAAGCCAATGCTTCTTCGTTTATGGAATATAGGGTAGATGCTAATAATCCGATTCCGTTGATTTATCAGAGTGGCTATTTGACTATAAAGGGGTATGACAAGCGTTTTGGAAACTACCTGCTGAAATTTCCCAATGATGAAGTACGATATGGATTTATGGATTTTTTGGTTCCTTATTACACATCAGTGGTAGATGATGAACGGGGCTTTTATCTAGGTAAATTTGTACGTGAATTGGAGAGTGGTGATGTTGACGCTTTTCTTACCCGCTTACAAGCTTTCTTCGCAGATTTCCCTTATGAACTGAACGAAAAGACCGAACGTCATTATCAAGTTGTATTTTACTTAGTATTCAAATTGATGGGACAATTTACCGGAGCAGAGGTTCTTAGTGCCCGCGGACGGGCGGATGCAGTGGTGAAAACTCCGAAGTATATTTATGTATTTGAATTTAAACTGAATGGTACTGCCGAACAGGCTTTGCAGCAGATTGATGAAAAAGGCTATCTGATACCTTATCAGGTAGACGGGCGTGAGTTGGTTAAAGTTGGAGTGGAGTTCAGTGCAGAAAAAAGGAATATAGACCGGTGGCTGTATTAGCTCGATAACCATGTTGTTAAAGGAGTTACGGAGCCGTTTGAGATTGTTCAAGCGGCTCTTGTTTTGCGGGTAGTTCTTCTTATCGTTTGTTTTAAATCCAAATCATAATCTCTATTTCTTTATCAGTTGTGATCTTTTCCTTTTTTCTGATTTCCGCTTTGAGAGGAAGTAAATAAGTATCAAGTTTGGTGTCAAACCAGATTGCGGTTTCCCATTGGGTATTGCCTGTTTTGGCCGTCATCTTCAACCGTCCCCAGCCTTCCTCTAAGAATCCGAGATTCTCTCTTATTTCTTTGGACATCTCTTTCGGCAGGCAGGCTATGTGCCAACCGCCCGTTCCAACAGTTGATGAGTAGTTCCATACTTTTGCGGTAAACTCGTATTTCATTCCTTTATTTTCCATTGTACAAAAATAGGTAATAATAGGAGATTGGTTGTTCTTTTTCTCTCAATTAATTTTCGATGTTATATTCTATTACAGGAACCGACAACTGGGTGAAGAAACAGAATAAGTCAAAGTTAACTTGTGCATAGCCCTTGTGGCTGCCACATAAAGCATACTTTTATCAATATTGGAATGATAGTTCTTATCATCTGTTTGCGGAATGATTACTTCGTCAAATTCCAGTCCTTTCGCCATATGGGCGGAAGTGATGATAATCCCTTTCACATAAGCAGAACTTTGATTGGACAAAAGTGAGATGTCGTTTGCATATATCTGGAGCTTTTGAACAAGTTTTTTTGCTTGGGATTCTGTTTTGCAGATGATCCCTAATGAGGTATAATGGGAGTTCCTGAAGGAGTTTACTAAATCCGCAATACCTTGGATCTCTTCTTCTGTATTTTTGAATGGAAGAATCTTGGGGTGTTCCCCATGTCTCATAATCGGTTCTAATTCATTGTTCGGTTGAATTTTTTGTGCAAAACTGGTGATCTCAAAAGTAGAACGATAGCTTTTGCAAAGTTTCATTATTTCTCCTGTTGCAAATGCTTTCTGAATCATATCGGCAGTGGAAGAACCATAAGGATTGACGGATTGGGAAGTGTCTCCAAGAATTGTTTTTCGACACGGATAAAGTTTTTGAATCACTTTGTATTGTATGGGAGAATAGTCTTGCATTTCGTCTATCAGAAGATGTTTGACATAAGATTGGGCGTTGTTCCCATTTAATGCGATATGCAGATAAGCCAAAGGAGCTAAATCCGCATATTCCAGTATGCGGTTTTTGCGTGTCTTGAACATCTCCGGTTTTCCGATCCACTCAAAAAAATCTTTATAGATTTGGAGATCGTTATTTCCCGCGAACATCTTTTTTATCTCTTTCTTTAGTTGGTTTTTCTCCGGAGTACTAACTGTGAGATTATATTGTAGTTGCATCATTTCCAGAATGTAACCTGTCATAGTCTCAAATCGTTGACGTATGGGATAGCGGTGGAATCGTTTGAACTGTTCGTTAATAAATTCGGCAGGAATGGTGATGTATTTGGTGAGTTTTACGTCTGTTGCTTTGAAATAGTTGTTTTCCATGTAAAGGATGAATTTGTCAAGTAGTGATATAAACTCGAAGGAGGCTTTGTATTGAATCCGTTCGATAAAGTCGGGTGTCGGGTTTTCTAATAGTTCCGTCACTTGGTCGAAGAAATTCTGGTGTTTATATTTGTTGTCAATTACGTCCGACAGAATTTGCTCCATGCTGGTTTCGGGAACGGTCTCTTCGCCAAGTTCCGGAAGTACATTAGAAATGTAATCGGCAAATACTTTATTGGGGGAGATGATTAATATGTCTTTGGAAGAAATCTGTCCTTTCTGTGCATAAAGCAGGTAGGCAATACGATGGAGCGCGATAGAGGTTTTTCCTGAACCGGCAACACCTTGTATAATAAGTACAGAAGCGTTTTCATTGCGGATGATCTGATTCTGTTCCCTCTGAATTGTCGTGACGATATTTTTCATTTTATTGTCGGCATTGGAACATAGTTCTTTTTGCAGAATATCGTCATGAACAGTTACGGAACTTTCAATCATATACTCCATTTTTCCTTTGCGAATACGATATTGGCGTTTGAGTGAGATCGCTCCGTTAATTTTGCCTGCCGGAGAGGAGTAGAACGCCTCGCCTAATTCATGATCGTAGAACATGCTTGAAATAGGAGCTCGCCAATCGTAAATCAGATTCTTTTTTTGATTGAGGTCATAGAAAGTATGTATTCCTATATAGATCGGACTAACTTGGCTTTTGTCTTTCTTTTCCTGAAAGTCGATTCGTCCGAAATAGGGGATATCCAGTATTTTGCTTAGTCGCCTGCGTTTGTCAATTACATTTTCACCTAATGCAAAATGATTTAAGATGCTTTCGCGCATGGAACGGATTTCGTGGGGATCGATATCTTTGTTCGACCATAGATAATCTTTGTACTCCTGCAGGGTGTCTATATGCTCTTTGACGGAAGTACTGGTAGTGTTAATCGTATCATGGATAGTGGTTATGACTTGCTGTAAATACTCTTTTTCCTGTTTCTCTGTTTGATTGAATATCATAATCTCTTTTTAGTTGTATGATGAAGAATTGAAATTGCAGGCAAAGTTAGCTCAACCCATTTAGGGATTAAATAGTTATTTATAGCTATATATGTATCCTTTTTCCTATTTTTGCATACTTACTTAATAAGGAAAAAGATGAATATTCTTGAATTGGCAAAACGTAACCAGCAGAAAGCTTGGGAGATTATAGAGGATACCCGTATTGTTCGGATATGGGAGGGGATTGGTGCCAAAGTGAATCTGGTAGGTTCGTTGCGTACGGGATTATTGATGAAACATCGGGATATTGATTTTCATATTTATACCTCCCCTTTGGATTTGTCTGCCAGCTTTCGGGTGATGGCTGAATTGGCGGAAAATATGTCCATAAAGAAGATTGAATATACGAATTTATTACATACAGCAGAAGCGTGTATAGAGTGGCATGCATGGTATAAGGATATGGAAGGAGAACTCTGGCAAATGGATATGATTCATATCCAAGAAGGCTCTCGTTATGATGGCTATTTTGAAAGGGTGGCCGAACGCATTTCTGCGGTATTGACAGATGAAATGAGACTGGCTATCCTGAAATTAAAATACGAAACGCCTGATACGGAAAAGATTATGGGAGTGGAGTATTATCAAGCTGTGATTCAGGATGGTGTACGTAGTTATCCGGAATTTGAGGAATGGAGAAGATTGCATCCGGTGGTGGGTGTGGTGGAATGGATGCCCTAGCCAGATTGGATCACAGTGCGGGGAGAAAGATTGCATGTATTAACTTAGCAATCCACTCTCTTGTCCTAAACGAATGGCTTCAATGGAATTCTGTACACCTAACTTCCGTAACAAATTTTGTCGATGAATATTAACTGTATGAATGCTGATGCATAATTTGTCTGCGATTTCTTTACTTAACAGGCCTTTTTGAATAAGACGTAATACTTCTATTTCCCGATTAGTAAGATTGGTAGAAGGCAGTAACGATAGGGAAGGAGAAAATATTTCTCCATTCTTTAGATTCAGGACGGTACAATCTACGGTTTCAGAGGCTTTTTGGTCGGGTGATATGTCCATGTTTCCTATGATAAGCCATGCTTTACCGTTGCGGTCCTGTTCCAATACCTGATGTCTGCTGGCGACACGTATGTACTGTTGTTTCGCATTAAGCATACGAAAACTGTAAATGTTAGAATAGCTATTCCGTTGCTCAAAAGGCAGGCTATAGATGAATTGGCTTAGTGTGACCTGTAATGCCGCCAGTTGTGCGCGATCATCGGGATGGATGCGCGATTCCAGATAATCACCCTGTCTTTCTAATGTTTCTATCTTGTGGCTGTCGTATCCCAGTAAATCAACAAAATTCGGAGAGGCGTAAGCATATTTGCATTTATAAACATCGACAACAAATGTACAGTTACGGCCCATTTTCGAGAGTTGATGAAGCATGGATTTATCCCGTTCCCATACGGCATAGTCAATGTCGGTAGCAGATAGATGCTGCTTTGCCCACATTTCTTCTCTAGTTGTAGTGTTTAGTTTCATTCTCGGATATATTTGTTGGGTGTATCTTAATAATTGTTCTGGAACAAAAATAGATATATTATGGGAAATGGTCAAGAATGAATGAGAGAATTGCTAATTGTGACTGTTTTGTGTGATTGACATGCTAACAAATGATAATAATTGAGCTTCTATTGAAAAATATAGAATAAAAACATAGTTATCTAATTTATTGTGTTACCTTTGTTCCCAGAGTTTGAGTTACGAATCATTATTGTGTAGTTCTTCTTTTTAATATATTATTAGTAAGTAGTCCTCTTCTGTAATTATCCTCCTCACTCCAAAATAGTATTTATTTTAATAAAATTTTTAGATGAACATTTACATTTCAGGTTTAAGCTATGGCACAACTGATGCCGACTTAACAAATTTATTTGCAGAGTTTGGAGAAGTTTCTTCAGCCAAAGTTATTTTTGATAGAGAAACTGGTAGATCCAGAGGATTTGCTTTCGTAGAAATGACGAACGATGGAGAAGGACAAAAAGCAATTGATGAACTGAATGGAGTTGAATACGACCAGAAGGTTATTTCAGTAAGCGTTGCACGCCCTCGTACTGAAAGACCGTCAAACGGTGGAGGCCGTGGTGGTTATAATAACTCTAGAAGATATTAATATCCGAATGAAAGCAGAAGATTCTGTCTTCTGCTTTCATTTAAAAGCTGTTTCCGTTTCATGATTCAACGGGGAATCTCTACTGAATAGAGAAGACGAAAAATCATTTTACATTTAAGTTCTGCTAATTCTGGCTCTTCTATGCAAAATTAGGAATTTCTAATCCTGTACTTTCCATTCTGAAAATAGATTTATTAGGCTTTTTTGTAATACAATACTCTTGAAATAGTCAAGGGCATATAGTTTAATAAATTATCCAACAAGGTAAATCATTCGTAACAGAACCAAGTATTGAGCACTTGAATAAAGTATGCTCACTTCTATCTGTCTGTTTTGCCAATACAAAATAAAACATATGAAATCGTTCTTTATAGGAAATATTGAAATTAAAACACCTGTCATACAAGGTGGAATGGGAGTAGGAATCTCACTGTCCGGTCTGGCATCAGCAGTTGCAAATGAAGGCGGAGTAGGCGTTATATCATGTGCGGGTTTAGGATTGTTATATCCCAAGGGAAAAGGCTCTTATCCGGAGAAATGTATAAGTGGACTGAGAGAAGAAATTCACAAGGCACGTACAAAAACAGAAGGTATTATTGGCGTAAACGTCATGGTTGCTTTATCTAATTATGCCGATATGGTGCGTACTGCGATTGAGGAAAAGATAGATGTGGTATTTTCAGGTGCGGGACTTCCGCTTGATCTGCCGTCATATTTGACCCCAGAAAGTGTAACCAAGTTAGTTCCTATTGTATCTTCTTCAAGAGCTGCCAAGGTTATTTGTGACAAGTGGCAAAAAAACTATAACTATCTGCCCGATGCAATTGTGGTGGAAGGGCCTAAAGCCGGTGGGCATTTAGGATTTAAAAAAGAACAAATACAGGATCAGCATTATGCTCTGGAAGCATTGATTCCGGAAGTGGTAATGATTGCATCCAGTTATAAAGAACAAAAGCAGATTCCGGTGATTGCTGCCGGTGGAATTTCGACAGGTGAGGATATAGCACATTTTATGGAATTGGGAGCTTCCGGTGTGCAAATGGGTAGTATTTTTGTTACCACCCTTGAATGTGATGCTTCAGAAACATTCAAAGAAGTATATATTCATTCCAAGTCCGAAGATGTTCTTATTATAGAAAGTCCTGTCGGGATGCCGGGAAGGGCTATTGATGGAGAATTTATTCATAATGTGAATAATGGTTTGGAGAGACCTAAAAGTTGCTCATTCCATTGTATAAAGACATGTGATTATACAAAAGTCCTTATTGCATTATTAAGGCTCTATATAATGCAGCCAGAGGAAATATGAAAAAAGGCTATGCATTTGCTGGTAGCAATGCCTTTCTCGCAGAAAAAATCAGTAGCGTAAAAGAAGTAATGGCTACATTGGAACGCGAGTTTTTTTTAGCAACCCACAGACTGGCTTAATGATTGAAACTCTGCTTTTTCATGATTGAAATTGTCCGGGTTTCCCACTATATATAAAACTAATCGCTGTTTGAGTACAGCAAAAATAACATTTATGACATTTAAAGAATTAAATATAACCGAACCGATTTTAAAAGCAATTGAAGAAAAAGGATATACAGTACCAACTCCCATTCAGGAAAAAGCGATTCCGCCTGCACTGGCAAAAAGAGATATATTAGGCTGTGCGCAAACCGGTACCGGAAAGACGGCTTCATTTGCTATTCCTATCATACAGCATTTGCAACTGGATAAAGAGGCTGCCAGACGTCAGGGAATTAAAGCCTTGATATTGACGCCCACACGTGAGCTTGCCTTGCAAATCAGTGAGTGTATTGACGATTATTCAAAACATACTCGTATTCGCCATGGAGTAATCTTTGGTGGTGTAAATCAACGCCCGCAGGTTGATCTGTTGCGTAAAGGTATTGATATTCTGGTCGCTACTCCGGGACGTTTGCTTGACCTGATGACTCAGGGACATATACATTTGGACACTATCCAATATTTTGTATTGGATGAGGCTGACCGTATGCTTGATATGGGATTTATCCATGATATTAAGCGGATATTGCCGAAACTTCCAAAAGAAAAGCAGACTTTGTTTTTCTCGGCAACAATGCCTGATTCTATTATCTCCTTGACTAAGTCTCTGCTGAAGAATCCGGTGAAGATTTACATAACACCGAAATCATCTACTGTAGATTCTATCAAGCAGGTGGTGTATTTTGTTGAAAAGAAGGAGAAAAGCCAGTTGCTTATTTCGATATTGTCGAAGGCAGAAGATCAGTCAGTACTTATCTTCTCACGTACGAAACACAATGCTGATAAGATTGTGAAGATTCTGGGCAAGGCTGGAATTGGCAGCCAGGCTATTCATGGAAATAAGAGCCAGGCGGCAAGACAGTCTGCATTGGGCAACTTTAAATCGGGAAAAACTCGGGTGATGGTTGCCACTGATATTGCTTCCAGGGGGATTGATATTAACGAATTACCTTTGGTTATCAACTATGATCTTCCGGATGTTCCCGAAACCTATGTGCACCGTATTGGGCGTACAGGAAGAGCTGGGAATATGGGAACTGCACTTACATTCTGTTCGCAGGAAGAACGTAAACTGGTGAATGATATTCAAAAGTTAACCGGTAAGAAACTCAATAAGGCTGATTTCACTATTTGAAAGTAAGCACTTACATTATTTATTCATTAAAAATATAGTATAAACTAAATATTATTTCTATGGCAAAATCCATGACAGTAGGTAAACGTGAAAATGAAAAGAAAAGAATCGCTAAGCGCGAAGAAAAATTAAAGAAGAAAGAAAATAAGAAATTATCGGGCAGCTCAAACAGCTTTGAAGATATGATTGCTTATGTTGATGAGAACGGGAGAATAACCTCAACTCCTCCGACAGAAAATGTCAGAAAAGAAGAGATCAACCCGGATGAAATAGTTATAGCAACTCCTAAAAAAGAGGATGAAGAGCCAACTATTTTGAGAGGACGGGTTGAGTTTTTTAATGAGTCAAGAGGATTTGGTTTTATTAAAGATCTTTCCGGCGTTGAGAAGTACTTTTTTCATGTAAACAATGTCGTTGGTAATATTACAGAAAATAATATCGTAACATTTGATCTTGAACGTGGAGTGAAAGGGATGAATGCGGTCAATATCTCGTTGGAAAACAAATCTAAGCCGGAAAATTTAGCTCAAACAGAATCTGTATAAGAATATCTGTATTCTGCTTGTGTATAACAAAAAACAAAAAAATAATTTGAGATATGAAAAAAGGTAATATAATGCGCGATGTTATTTCATCCAGTCAGTTTACTGCAAACGTGATTAAGGAGTACAAAAAAGGTTTGGGAGATGTAGTGCTGGTAGCAATAACTCCGCGGACTACCATTGAACTTCCTGCACATTTGACTCAAGCAGAAATAGATGCTCGTATAGAGATTTATAAAAAACTACATAGCTCCAAAGGGCTCAGTCTGAAACCTTGGGGGATTGCGTTAAAATTCTTATTTTTGCATCATGAAAACATCCTCTTCCCAAACGATTGATCCTGTTGCTTCTTTAAGCTTGTTCTTGCCTTCAGGAATCCTTGATTACTTTACCCTAGTCAATCATGTTTCTCAGGATACTTGCTTTATTCTTTATTTAGAGGAGAAAGCCACTATTCCTTCTGAGTACTCAGATCTACATCTTCACTCAAAAGGTTTCCTCCCTGAGATTGAAG
>NZ_GG774808.1:135145-143267 GCF_000163675.1 Bacteroides sp. D22
CCATTATGAAAGGATTTTGAACTTCTTTGTGAACAGGAGTACAAATGCAGCAGCGGAAGCATTTAATGCTAAAATCAAAGCATTTAGGGCATCATTTAGAGGAGTAGTGGATATGAGCTTCTTCCTTTTTAGGCTAGCAAAGGTATATGCATGAAGGGAATTGACTAAACTTAATCCCCCAAGAATTACAACTGAGCCCTCCAAAGTATAGGTGTTTGTAGATGCAAAAAGTAAGGTAATAAAAAATGCCTTGAACTTTTAAAGTTCAAGGGATTTTTTATTACCGAATCGATTGTGGTGCCACCAGGAATCGAACCGGGGACACAAGGATTTTCAGTCCTTTGCTCTACCAACTGAGCTATGGCACCTTATGGTTGTTCGGTCCGGTAATATCTCTTTTGCGGTTGCAAAGGTAGTGAAACTTTTGGATTTTGCAAGCCTTCTGGAAATAAAAAACACTGATAAAAAGCTAGTCTGCTTATTATCAGTGTTGTATGGAATGAAAAATATTTCAGAAAAGTGATAGAAACTATTGTTTATTCTCCTTCAATGGATTCCATCCTTGTGCTTTCAATTCAAATTCTTGGCCGTCACGCGTAATCAATGCACAGCCAAGTTCGGGTTTGGTGATATGTCCGATGAGGCGCACTCCTTCCATTTGTGATACTTTCTCATGATCGGCGATAGAAACGGTAAAGAGTAGTTCATAATCTTCTCCGCCATTCAAGGCGCAAGTCGTCAGATTCATGTTAAACTCTTCAGCCATAACAGCCGTCTGGTAATCGATTGGAATATGTTCTTCGTACACGCGGCAACCGACATTGCTTTGTTTGCAGATATGCATCAATTCTGATGACAGACCGTCAGATATGTCCATCATAGAGGTTGGAACAATATTGGCGGCAGCTAGTTTCTCAATGATATCCTTACGTGCTTCCGGTTTTAACTGGCGTTCTAACAAGTATTCTTTGCCGGTGAAATCCGGTTGAATGTCTTTATCACCTTTTAGTACGACTTTCTCACGTTCCAATAGTTGTAAACCCATATAGGATGCTCCCAGATCACCACTGATGCAGATCAAGTCAGTTTCTTTTGCTCCATTGCGGTACACCACTTTATCCTTGTCGGCATCGCCGATACAAGTGATGCTGATAGCAAGCCCTGTAAGGGAGGAAGTAGTATCACCTCCCACAATGTCGACATTATATTGTTGGCAAGCCAGGCGAATACCGGAATAAAGCTCGTCCATATCTTCTACGCTGAAACGCTTGGAAAGGCCAAGAGATACCGTAATCTGCCGGGGAGTGCCGTTCATGGCATAAATATCGGAGAAATTAACGACTGCTGATTTATATCCCAAATGTTTCAAGGGAACATAAGTCAGATCAAAATGTACACCTTCCATAAGCAGGTCGGTTGTTACCAATACTTGCTTTTCTGAAGGGTAGGAGAGAACGGCGGCATCGTCGCCCACTCCATATTTACTGGATTCATTTTCTAGTTTGATTCCCTCGGTGAGGCGGTCAATCAGACCAAACTCACCGAGAGATGCTATTTCAGTTCTCATAAATCGGGGTAATTGTTTAGGCACGGTTGATAAGTTCGCGCATGATTGTTGTCATTTTCGGTTGAGCGGTGTCGGCTGCTTTCTGAACTTCTTCGTGCGTTACTTCTACGATTTTTCCTTCTACTCCCAAGTCGGTAATGACGGAAATACCAAATACTTTGATGCCACAATGGTTGGCTACAATTACTTCCGGAACGGTAGACATACCAACAGCGTCAGCGCCAAGGATATGGAATAGTTTATATTCGGCAGGAGTTTCGAAAGTAGGACCTTGTGTACCGATATACACTCCGTGTTGTACTTTGATTCCTTTTTCTTTAGCAATCTCATCAGCTTTACGAATCAGTTCCTTGCTGTATGCTTCACTCATGTCCGGGAAACGAGGGCCGTATGGGATATTTTTTCCACGAAGCGGATGTTCGGGGAAATAGTTGATATGGTCGGTGATAATCATCAAATCACCGATTTCGAAGTCTGCATTTGTCCCGCCACTGGCGTTGGACACAAACAAGGTCTTGATTCCTAATTCGCGCATCACACGTACAGGGAAAGTCACTTCTTTCATAGAATAACCCTCGTAATAGTGGAAGCGTCCTTGCATAGCCATGATATCCTTATTGCCTAGTTTGCCGAAAATCAGCTTACCGCTATGACCTTCGACGGTAGATACCGGGAAGTTCGGGATATCCGAATACTTTATTTCATACTTCTCGGTGATTTCGTTTGCCAAACTGCCAAGTCCGGTGCCAAGTATAATGGCTGTTTCCGGGCTGGTATGCATCTTACCTTTCAGATAAGCTGCGGTTTCTTGTATTTTCTCTAACATAGTCAATAATATGTTGGTTAAATTTATCTTGTTGATTCTGTAATATTTCTATTTCAATAGGCAAGGCATAGATAAATGGTTTCAATTCCTTGTCCAAAGCCGGATGGTTAATCAGGCGTGTTGCATCTTTTTCGGTAGTAATAATCAACCGGTGCTCTCCTTTCAGCCTATGAAACCGTTCTTTGATAAGCTGGATATCCCGATGGCTGAAATTGTGATGATCGTCAAACGATAGCAAATCTATTTGTTGGGTACAATCTTTTAGCCTTTCAAGAATGGGAGCCGGTGAGGCAATTCCGGTCATCAATAATATATCTGTATTTGTCAGCGAGGACAAAGCAATCTCATTGTTTGCCGAAGGGGTATCTGTGTCCGGAACCATCATAGGAAACACCGGTTGCAGGTTGCCATACCGGAACGATGAGAAGAATAACTGTTGATATGGATAAAGGTTCAGACGTTTCGTGATAATATTATAATCAATAGGCTTGATGTCCTGCGGACATTTGGTGACAATAACGATTTGTGCCCGGTTCTTGCCGCTAATTGGCTCACGAAGTCGTCCTGCAGGAAGCAAGGTATCGTCACAGAACAGCCGATGATAATCCGTTAACAGAATACTCAATCCCGGTTTGACATATCGGTGCTGGAAAGCGTCATCTAACAGGATAACATCTATTGAAGGCTTTTGCAGTGCAAGCAGCTTTTCTATGCCATGACAACGCTTTTCGTCGACAGCTACTGTGACAGACGGGAATTTTTGATGCATCTGGTACGGTTCGTCGCCAATGCTTCTTGCCGTACTTTCCGGAGTAGCCAGCACATAGCCTTTCGTATGCCGTTTGTATCCCCGGCTTAATACAGCTACATTATATTGATTACAAAGAGACTTTATCAGATATTCAGTGTGCGGAGTTTTCCCTGTTCCTCCAACAGCAAGATTACCTACGCTGATGATAGGTATATCAAAACTCTTTGATTGGAGCACTTCCCAGTCAAAGAGTTTATTTCTCATCATTACCGCTGCTCCGTAGAGCCAGGAGGCAGGGTAGAGCCACTTATGTATCTTGATAAAGTGTTCGTCCATGTATGGCAGTTTATTTAATATTCAGTTCGAACGGAATACGAGCCTGAATCATGGATTGTTCTTGCAGATTTTTCAGTAAACCGAATTGTTGGTAGAACTCACCTAACTTACTTTTCAGCAATTGTGATTCTACGTAATTCGTCGGTTTCGTATCAAGCAGGGAAGAAAAGAAATCTTGTTTTGCAGGATAAGAAACAACGGTGTAGCCCTCGATACCGGCTTTTGCCACGGCAATATCCAATGCCTTGTCAATGCCGCCTAACTCGTCTACCAGTCCTAACTTTTTAGCAGTCTCCCCGGTCCATACACGGCCTTCGGCAATCTTTTCGATCGCTTCCTTTGTCATGTGGCGTCCTTCGGCACAACGACTGACAAAGGTATCGTATCCTTCGGTAATCATCATTTGAAGCAATGATCTTTCATCCTCGTTGAACGGACGCATGATATTCCCGAAATCAGCATATTTATTCGTCTTAACTACATCATAACTTAAACCGATTTTATCAGTCAATCCTTTTACATTGGGAATGATACCGAATATTCCGATAGACCCGGTCAGGGTAGTAGGCTCTGCAACAATCGTGTCGGCAACGCAAGAGATATAGTAACCTCCTGACGCGGCATAATCACCCATAGAGACAATGACCGGTTTCTTTGTTTTCAACTCTTTCACTGCATGCCAGATTTGTTCTGAAGCAAAAGCACTTCCGCCCGGAGAATTGACACGGAGTACAACAGCTTTCACATCATTATCATCTTTCAATTTGCGCAGGTCACGAATGACTTTCGAACCAACAATTCCGTCCTCGGAAGTTGCGGAACTCGGATAGTCTGTAATTTCACCGGATGCATAATAAACAGCCACGATATTACCACTTTTGTCTTTTGGCACATTCTTCTTTACGTTCATCATGTCGCTTAATCCTACTATCGGGAGATTGTCATCCTCATCTATCTCTACCAGTTTTTTAAGATAATTGCGCACATCATTGCGATAAATCAAGGTATCAGCAAATCCGCACCTAACACTTTCTTCTGATGGATAGAACATTAACATACGATCGGCATAAACATTCAGAGAATCTACTGGAATATTGCGGGAAGCAGAAACCCCTTCCGTCACCTGTCCCCAGATGGAAGTGATAAATGCTGTCACTTGTTCGCGATTGGCAGGGCTCATCTCTGTTGCAATAAACGGTTCCACGGCAGATTTGTAAGTTCCCACCTTGAACACCTGCATCTCAACTCCTATTTTTTGTAGCAGGTCTTTGTAGAACAGGGGAGCGGAAGCGATACCTCTCCATTCAATCATTCCTTTGGGATTGAGCAGCACCTTATCGGCTGCGCTGGAAAGATAATAAAGCCCCTGCGTATAGGAGTCGGCATAAGCAATGACGAACTTTCCACTCTCCTTGAAATCGAGCAGTGCATTACGGATTTCTTGTAAGGAAGCATAAGAGGTACCTAGTGAACTTGCTTGCAAATAAATCCCTTTGATATTTTCGTTTTCTTTAGCCTTCTGGATGGAAGAGAGAATATCGTCCAGTCCGTACGTGTTAGATTCGTCACCAAACAACTGTGATAAAATACCTAGCGGATCTTCTTGCGTACGTTCAACTAACGTTCCGTTTAAGTCGAGCATCATTACGGAATTCTTTTTTACGATTGTTTCCGTGTCCGAAGCGGACATGATGCCAAACAGCGTTACCATGCTGATTATAAATAATACAATACTTGACAAAATGATACCTGTCACCGTGGCAAGTGTAAATTTCAAGAAATCTTTCATTATACTTATTGTTTTTGCGTCAGCTTGTTATTAAGCTAACAAAGATAAATAATTGAGTTGATATTTATTCAATAAGTCGTACGAATTTTTGTTTTATCACAGCGAATCGATATAAATAGAAGCTTCTTTCCTGCAAGATTTAAGTATATTTGTCTGTATCTAATCCTTTTAAATGAGAAGAATTCTCTAATTTTGTGGCACAACTATTATCGTGAAAAATTAAATAAATATCAGCATATGTAATGCGACATTAACTTAACATTATATTTACCATGAAAAGAAAAACCCCTTTTGTGGCTGCAGCTTTAGCAGCAGGCTTGTTCTTCTATTCTTCCTGTACTCCGACTGAAAAAGCGGAAACAAAGGATTATACTCAATACGTTAATACCTTTATCGGTGCTGCTGATAATGGTCATACATTTCCAGGCGCGTGTTATCCTTTCGGTATGATCCAGACCAGTCCTGTGACGGGAGCAGTTGGTTGGCGCTACTGTTCTGAATATGTTTATGAGGATTCCCTGATTTGGGGATTTACTCAAACACATCTGAATGGAACGGGATGTATGGATTTAGGTGATATTTTGGTGATGCCGGTCACCGGTACACGTGTACGTGCGTGGGATGCCTATCGCAGTCATTTCCCTAAAGATAAAGAAGCGGCTACTCCGGGATATTACACCGCAGAGCTCTCTGATCCACAGGTAAAAGCGGAACTGACTGCCTCTATCCATGCTGCCCTTCACCGCTATACTTATCACAAGGCTGATTCTGCCTCTATATTGATTGACTTGCAACATGGTCCTGCATGGAGAGAAGAACAATATCATTCACAAGTCAATAGTTGTGAAGTGAACTGGGAAGATGCTCAAACACTGACAGGACATGTCAATAACACGGTATGGGTCAATCAAGATTATTTCTTTGTGATGAAATTCAACCGTCCGGTAGTCGATTCACTTTATCTTCCGATGGGCGAAACAGAAAAAGGAAAACGCATCATTGCCTCTTTTGACATGCAGCCGGGAGACGAGCTGATGATGAAAGTGGCTCTTTCCACCACCAGCATAGACGGGGCTAAAAAGAATTTGGAAGCAGAAATTCCTGCCTGGGATTTTGAAGGAGTAAGAGCTACCGCCCACAATGAATGGAATAACTATTTGAGCCGTATTGAAATAGAGGGTACCGATGATGAAAAGACAAATTTCTATACTTGTTTCTACCACGCATTGATTCAGCCTAATCAAATTTCGGACGTAGACGGTATGTATCGTAATGCCGCCGACTCTATTGTAAAAGCCGGAACTGGTGCTTTCTATTCTACGTTCTCTTTGTGGGATACTTACCGTACCGCTCATCCGTTTTATACATTAGTGATTCCCGAACGTGTGGACGGTTTTGTGAATTCTCTCATCGAACAGGGTGAAGTGCAAGGCTTCCTGCCTATTTGGGGATTGTGGGGAAAAGAGAATTTCTGTATGATTGGTAATCACGGCGTATCAGTCATTGCCGAGGCTTATCGCAAAGGATTCCGTGGCTTTGACGCTGAACGTGCTTTCAATATAATAAAGAAGACGCAGACTGTATCTCATCCGTTGAAGTCTGATTGGGAGGTTTATACGAAATATGGTTATTTCCCGACAGATCTGATAAAAGCAGAATCTGTATCTTCCACTTTAGAATCTGTATATGATGATTATGCTGCTGCCGATATGGCACGTCGTATGGGTAAAGAGGAAGATGCCGCTTACTTCGCGAAACGTGCTGACTATTATAAGAATCTTTTCGATTCGGAGACGAAGTTCATGCGTCCGCGCAAAGCTGACGGAACTTGGAAAGCTCCGTTTAACCCAAGTGCGTTGGCACATTCTGAAAGTGTCGGTGGAGATTATACGGAAGGAAATGCATGGCAATATACTTGGCATGTACAACATGATGTTCCAGGATTAATCCAGTTGTTTGGGGGAGAAAAACCTTTCTTGAATAAATTAGACTCATTGTTTACGGTTAAGCTAGAAGGTGAAAGTTTGGCAGATGTTACTGGATTAATCGGGCAATATGCTCATGGAAATGAGCCAAGCCATCATGTGACTTATTTGTATGCACTGGCTGGTCGTCCGGAACGTACACAGGAATTGGTTCGTGAAATATTTGATACTCAATACAAAAACAAACCCGACGGACTTTGTGGAAATGATGATTGCGGACAGATGTCTGCCTGGTATATGCTTAGTGCGATGGGATTCTATCCGGTAGATCCGGTAAGTGCGGAATATGTATTCGGTGCTCCACAGTTGCCGAAGATGACTTTGCATCTGGCCGATGGCAAGACTTTCACGATTATTGCGGAGAATTTGTCGAAAGAACATAAATATGTAGATAGTATTACATTGAATGGCGAACCATATACGAAGAAAACAATCTCGCATGAGGATATTGTAAAAGGAGGAACGCTGGTATACAAGATGAAGTAATAAATTCGTTTCTGTACTGTTATGGGACTAATGATTTTAATTAATAGTGGTTGGGATCATAACTTATAGTAGGGATATTCCTAAAATAATAAAATTTAAGGCAACTAATTCATTGCGAGTTAGTTGCCTTTTTTGTATCTTTAAGCATTCCCCCCAAAAAACGGTTTGACGGCCAAAACGGGGGTAATTAAAAATAAAAACACATGGTAAAGATACAAAAAATCTCAGAAATCGAACCTTGTTTAGGTTTTACCGAGTTCGATATGCTTAAAAAATATCGTCAAAGTTTTGCAACGAGTGAATTAGGTCGCCTCCATTCTCTGTTCCCTTTCTCGGAACTGGCCCGACAAATGCATTTGAAGTCCTCTCCTTTTGGGCGTAA
>NZ_GG774808.1:143657-182678 GCF_000163675.1 Bacteroides sp. D22
AGGCAGCATAATCTAACTAAAATAACAGGAAAAACAGGAGAGGTTTTAACTTCCCCTAAAAAAGACATGTACATAATGCATGGGTGGGAAGGAAAAAATAAGAATATGTAAACAATATTCTACAAAAAAGATAGAAGACTGGGAGAGTTGAACGAAAAAATCAAGAGAAAAGCTCACGTAAAGCAAAGCTTTTCTCTTGATTTTTTAGAAAGAGGAACATTTACTGAATATCCCATAGTAGAGAAGAAAAAAAGATACTGCAAGAATAAATTGTACGACACCCGGGTCTCATGATGCTTGACACCCGGGTGTCAGCATGTTCAACACCCGGGTGTCGGTGTGCATGAGACCCGGGTGTCGTACAACTTAATACTACCAAATGAAATTAATTTGAAGCCATACGATTAAGTTTGTACTAATACAAACTTATTTCCGTACAATCCTACTCACCTCTATACGCTGCTTTTCAAACTTCTCATTATTGGTGTTGCGGTTACTAACCTCTTTACAGCGAATAGGTGCACTCATTTCAAGCAAGCGCAAAATCTCATTTAAAGATTCACCTTCAAAAGTCGCTTTATAGGAATACTTTCCTAATTCAGCGTCTTTCAGAATAAATTCCACGTTATAAGTCTGTCCCAAACGCTTGAATACATATTCCAGCGGGTCATCTCTAAATATGAGTATTCCATCTTTCCATGAGCACCATTTATAAGTATTGGTTTTATTGACGTTATATAAAGAAGTGGCCAGATTATAGTCAATCTTCTCTCCCGGTGAAAGGGAAATCGTCTTTTTCTGGTCAAGAGTGACTGCGACCTTTCCTTTTACTAACGTCACTGCTGCTACATGATCCGGAGCGTATGCGTTCACATTGAATGCAGTGCCGGTAGCTTCTACAGTCAGTTGTTTGGTTTTTACGATGAAGGGATGCTTTTTATCGGATTCTACTTCAAAATAGGCTTCACCCTGCATCGAAACAACTCTTTGCTTATCATTGAATTGAGTCGGATACTTTAAAGAACTTCCGGCATTTAGCCAAACCTTAGAACCGTCAGGCAGATTAACTACCGACCAAGTGCCATAAGGAGTGAATAACTCCTGATAAGTCTCTGCAATTTGAGAAGCGGGTTTAAAATAAAGATAAGCAGATAATATCAGTAAAGGAAGAAGTAAGATAGCTGCCACTTGCTGCCAATAGTGCAGGAAGGACAACTTAGGACGAACGGAAACCGGCTGGTTTTGATGGAGAATCTTCTCCATTACTTTTCTGTGCGCATTGTCCACATCTATCTCTTCCGGATTAAAAGCCGGGTGACTGACTTCCCACACATTCTTTTGTGATAGAAAGCTCCTATAGTTTTCGGGAGTAGCCGATATCCAATCATCCAGTACCTTTATTTCTTCTGGTGTAGCCTCTTTTGAGAGATATCTGGAGATTATAATTTCTATGTCTGAATCTTTATTTATCATATGCATTTTACCTTATATATAATAGACGTTTCAGAAAGAAAATCCCACATTCATTAGTGGAAAAGAAATAAAAAAAGTAGTAAATAAAAATCTTTTAATAAGATGCGGAGCTGCTTCAATGCTTTGCTGATACGTACTTCTACCGTTCTGACAGAGATATTCAGGCGATTGGCTATTTCCTGATATTTAATGTTTTCTAATCGGCTCATCTCGAACACTTCTCTTTCTTGAGGAGGTAATTGTTCCAATGCATTTTTAAGTTGCCGGCATAAATCAGAATACAGTATGTAGTTTTCTGTCGTATCTATATCTATAGAATCCGATTTAAGTTCGTAAGCAATGTGTTCATCTATAATCCTGCGATGGCGTAATTCGTCCAGACAGTAATTCCTGACCGCTTTCAGTAAATATGATTTTAGTGAGTTCTCAATTACCAATGATTTCCGGTCATTCCATAGTTTGAGAAAGATATTTTGCACAATATCTTCACAGGTAGATTTCTCCGGAATGTAAGTACCGCCAAACAATACCAAATCTTTATAATAAGCATGGAATAGTCGGGTAAAAGCCTGTTTATCATCCTGTTTTAGTGCTATTACCAGAAAACGGTCGTCGGAAGTCTGTTGTTGGATATTCGGCATAGTATTGTAGTAAAGGTTCTATTGTCGGGGGTAAAAATAGAAAGATTATTTGGGATAAACGATAGTTTGAAGAAAAAATAATGCAGATGAAAAAATAATGCGATATCCAATGTGGCTTTTATTTTTAGAAACGTCTTATTGATAGAAACGAGAGAAAAACACATTTATTAACCTTTAAATAATACGAGCCATGAGAAAGACATAATCAGTGAATTCAGCTTCCGACAACTGATAAAAAAAAGGAAGGTCTGACTCACCTTCCTTTCCAAAGATTCAGTTATTCGTTAATCAACTTATTTGTAGAACCAATAACCAAACATGTAAAGGTATGAAACTTATTTCAATTAGAAAAATGAAAAAGAGAATTAATGTACCTGCGAATGTAAAAATGGGGAGAATCTGTGCTATATGGTTGTTTTGTATAGCTTTGCAAGCTATCAGTATACCTATCTTGGCACAATCCGCCCAAATTACATTGCGACTGAAAAATGTGACTGTAGAGGAGGTCTTGACTAGTATCGAAAATCAGACAGAATATCGTTTCTTATACAACAAAGACATTGTTGATGTAAGCCGTATAGTAAGCATTACTGTGAAAAATGAACGGATGACTCTGGTGCTGGATAAACTTTTTAAAGGCGAAGGAGTATCTTATACGATTGAAAAACGTCAGATTGTATTAAACAAAGTTTCATCTCAACCACAGGATAACAAACAGCCGGTCAAAGTGACCGGAAAGGTAGTGGACGAATCCGGAGAGGTTCTTCCGGGAGTGACTGTGATGATAGAAGGGGCTACTCAAGGAACCATTACCGGTATAGATGGCAATTACCAGTTGCAAGTTCCGGAAGGCTCGACACTGAAATTTACTTCAATAGGTTACACTACATATACGCAAAAAATTACCCGACCGATGACGTTGAATGTGACGATGAAAGAGGATTCGAAACAGTTGGATGAAGTTGTTGTGGTAGGGTATGGAACGACCACCCGTAAGAATCTGACAACTTCCATTGCAACGGTAAAAACGGAAAAAATATCGCGAGCCGCAACAAGTAATATGTCACAGATGTTGCTTGGGCGGGCTGCCGGACTGGAAGCTACGTTGACAAGCCCGCAACCGGGTGGAGCAGTTGACCTTTCAATTCGTGGGGCAGGTACTCCTATCTTTATAGTGGATGGCGTAATGATGCCTTCCACTTCTTTAGAGGTTGGAAACGGAAATCAGGTTATGCCCAACTCTATCAATCGTTCGGGATTGGCCGGACTTAATCCTGCTGATATTGAATCTATCGAAGTGTTAAAGGATGCATCTGCCTCCATTTATGGAATTGGTGCAGCCAATGGTGTCGTTTTAATCACTACAAAGAAAGGTATTGAAACTCGTCCCCAAATCACTTATGAAGGAAATTATTCTATCGTGAAAAACTATCCGTATCTGGAACCTTTGAGTGGGGAAGAATATATGAATGTTGCCAACATTTTCAATAAAGAAAACTATTTATTTACGAACGGTATGTATCCTTACGGTGATAAACCTTTTGATAATAAATGGGTACCTCAATTCTCACCTCAACAGATAGCTGCCGCTCAAACAACAGACTGGCTGGATTGTGTATTAAAGGATGGTAGCATCAATAATCATAATATCACAATTACGGGTGGTTCTAAACTGCTGAAATATTATCTGTCCGGAAATTATTACAAACAGGAAGGTACGGTAGAAAACTCCGCTATGGAACGTTATGCTCTTCGGACAAACATTTCTTCACAATTGCTTCCATTTCTTAAGTTGACAGCAATTGTCAATGTAAATGAAAATGAATATACAAATTCAACTTCCGGTGGCGGAGGTGGTGGAAATGGGTACGATGCCATACAATCAGCATTGACTTATCCTTCTTATTTACCAATCAGAGGTGAGGACGGAAAGCCTACTTTATATTCAAATTACCCTAACCCGGCTGAAATGATAAAAGTTAGTGACCGGACTAAAACAAGCGGTTATTATCTAAACTTTGCTGCCGATGTGGATATAATCAAGGATATGTTGTCCTTCCGTTTGATGTATGGTATTAATAAGGAGAATGCTAATCGTAATCTGTATATTCCTTCTGATATATATTTTATGGATATGTATAAATCAAGAGGGCATTTGGGATATGTTGAACGTAGAAACCAAACCATGGAAGGCACATTGACTTTCAAAAAACAGTTTGGAGATTTGTTACGTGTCGATGCCGTAGTCGGTATGGGAAGATATACGAACGATTCAAATGGACTTGAACTTGACTACGAACAGATTAACGATCACATTGCTGCTGATAAGGTGGAAGCTGCGGAAGGCGCTTTCTACCCGACTTCTTTCAGGGCAGCCGATGAACGTCGTTCTCAATTTGCCAGGGCAAGTGTGGATGTGCTCGACAGATATGTAGTTGCCGCTACTATTCGTCGCGATGGAACGGATAAGTTTTTCCCGGGAAAGAAATATGCCTATTTCCCTTCAGTATCATTGGCTTGGAAATTATCTAACGAGCCGTTTATGAAGCATATATCATGGATTGACCAGTTGAAGATTCGTGGTAGTTATGGACAGACTGGTAATGATAATCTGGGTAGTTCGCTTTATGGCACTTTCAGTCTGGCAGCCCAATATATCAAGTTCTCTAACAATTCAGTGACTTATGTACCCTATCTGCTTAGCGGTCCTGATTACCCGAATGTTACTTGGGAAAAGACTACCATGAAAAATATAGGTATAGACTTTTCAGTCCTGAAAGATAGAATCTGGGGAAGTTTTGATATGTTCCGCAATGATGTAACCAACTTGCTGGGATATGACTCTTCCTCTCCGCTTAGTATGACATCTTCCGTTCCGATGAATTATGGACATTATGTACGTTACGGATGGGATGCGACTATTAACTCACTAAACTTTGAAATCCCCCGTGTGTTTAAGTGGACCTCACAATTGACTTTATCACATCATAATGCCGTTTGGAAAGAACGGATGCCCAACTATTATTATGAAGAATATCGAATCCGTAAGAACGAACCGGTGAATGCTTATTATTACTATGAAACGGAAGGCGTTATCAACATAGATAAAAGCAATATGCCCGAATCGCAGAAATCTTTGCCGGCAGATGCGCAACAGCCCGGTTATCCGATTATTAAGGATGCAAATGGGGATAATAAAATAACGATTGATGATGTGAAGATGCGGAATACACTTCCAAAAATTCACATAGGCTTTGGAAATACATTTGTATACAAAGATTTTGATCTGGATGTATTTATGTATGGACAATTCGGACGTACACGCTATAACTATGCATATCGTTGGGCACTTGTCGGAGATGTGTATTACACGAGTCCCAAGAATTCGAACAAATATGTATATACTATCTGGAATTCTCAAACCAATCAGAATGGAAACCGGCGTGGTATTGCTTCAACAAAGGCTGTCGCTTTGCCTGGTAATGTAGGTTTTGAGGAAGATTATCAGAATGCTTCGTTCGTACGTGTCAGGAATATCACTTTAGGATATAACCTTTCAGGAAAGAAGCTGGGAAGAGTAGGTGATTATGTGAGTTCTATCAGAGTTTTTGTCGACTGTCAGAATCCGTTTACTTTTACCAAGTTTGTAGGTGTCGATCCTGAAATAAAGACGGGTGGCGACGGCTCCAAAGCGGAGTATCCGATGACGAGAACATACTCCTTCGGAGCAAAAATATGTTTCTAAGAAAACCTGTAACGAAAGAAAAGATTGAAAATATGAACAAGAATAAATTATTTAAGGTGTTTGTCATGATTGCATTTATCATGTGCAGTTGTGAGGATAATTTTGATCCGAAGATGTATGGCACGTTGAATGTTTCTAATTATCCGGTGACTGAAGCCGAATACGAATCATTTATGATGACCTGCTATATGCCTTTTACGACAACATGGACCTATTGGATCGGTGCCGGAACAAGTGGCAATCAGCACGGTTGGTATATCCCTGCCGGAGGTGTACTGAAGTTCTTTGATTATCCGACAGATGAGGTGGCTGTGTGGAATAATGGTTGGGGAGGCGGATATTATTTCCTTTCTAAAGCCGATTTCAGTCAGTGTGTTTATTACGCAAGCGGTACATTAAGCGATGAAAACCCGAACCACTTTCCGAAAGTAAGTGAGATTTCCTACTTCACCAATGTGATCGGCACACTGGAGAAGGCTTCTACCGAAGTGGTCTCTGAAGAGCGTAAAAGAGAATTTATTGCTGAAGCCCGTCTTTGTCGTGGATTGATGATGTATTATCTATTGCATGTATATGGTCCTGTTCCTTTGATTGTCGATCCGAACGACCTGATTAATCCTTCAAAACTGGAAAATCTGGTACGTCCGACATTGCAGCAAATGACGGAGTGGATTATGGCTGACTTTGAGTATGCTTATCAGTATATTGCAGATACGCAGCCGGAACAGGGACGTTACAATAAAGACTATGCACGTGTATGCATCATGCGGCATTGCCTGAATGAAGGCTATTATATGTCCGGTTATTATCAGAAAGCGATTGATATGTATAACGAGTTGAAGGGACGGTATAGTCTTTTCAAGAAAGGGGACAATCCTTATATCGAGCAATTTAAAAATGCCAATAACTTTAATTCGGAAGTGATTATGGCTGTCAGCTGTGATGAAACGGCGGATGGTACGAATAAGTCCGGCAACTTTAACCCGCTGATGATGCTCGCTACTCCCGATAATGCAGCTCGAGTGGACGATCAGGGAAATCCTACTCCTTTCTATCTGCAAGGGCAGGGATGGGGGCAAACCTTCAATGTGTCTCCGAAATTTTGGGATACGTATGATCCTTCGGACAAACGTCGTGAAGTGATCCTGACCAAATATTATACGACTGCAGGAACCTGGATTGACCGGAATACTACTACATGGGACGGGTTTATCATTAATAAATTCCCGGTGGAAACAGCTACGGCTTTTCAGGGGACTGATATACCGTTAGCCCGTTGGGCAGATGTATTGCTCATGTATGCGGAAGCCGAAGTACGTAAAAACAATGCAGCTCCGTCCGCTGACGCTATAGCCGCGGTCAATGAAGTGCGTAAGCGTGCCGGACTGGGGGATCTTCCGTCATCGGCAACAGCGAATGTTGAAGCTTTCCTGGATGCTTTACTTACGGAAAGAGGACATGAAATGTTGTATGAAGGGATGCGTAAAATAGATCTCATCCGTTTTAATCAGTATGCGCAGCGTACAGCGAAGATCAAAGGAGTGGCTCCTACACATCAATATGTGCCTATTCCTAATTATGCGGTTCAACAAGCTTCGGAATCTTATGGAAAAGTGTTGGTACAGACATTTGAACGTGAGGGATGGAAAGCGGATCTTGCGGCAGCTCGCAATTAATGTCATCATTCATTATTGTTAAACTAGAGATCTTAAGAAAAATGAAAAAGATATATGTATTATTCATGTCGTCGTTATTGCTCCTTTCGTGTGCGAAAGATGATGTTAGTAAGCCGAGTGAATGGCCGGAGTGGCCTACACCTTCAAAACCTAAAATAGAAAATGCCGTATTGCGGGGAGTGAATGGTGAAACGGTTGTGGCGGCTGGTGATAAAGTGAAGTTCACCGCACAGGTCAGTGATGAATATAATGATTTGGTTTCATTCCAATTATTAGTGACAATGGATGGAGCCGAAATCTTGAATTTGTCTAAAGGCTTGAGCGGACGTTCTGCGGTTATTGAAGAGGAAGCTACTTTACCTTTTGTTGCCGGTTTCCAGAATGGACGTCCTGTGGTGACGATAAAAGCTGTAAATGATTTAGGTGGCAATGAATCGACTCTGACTTTGGATGAGGCCGCAAGTGTGGCGGTGACCCGTCCGGAAACACCTTCCCAATTATACCTTGTTGATGATTTGGGAAATGTGTATGAAATGGACAAGGAGAGTCAGAATGAAACGGATTATAGTTTCCGGACGAGTGCGGCGGATTTGGCAGGGATTGGCGACCATTTTAAAGTTGCCGAAAAGATAATAAATAATAAACCTGATTATTCCGGTTTGGTATGGGGATATTCAGACAATAAGATCGCGATTGTGACTGATGATGCAGCTACTTCGATTCCGACTCCTAAGGTAGGAAGTTATACATTGGAAAATATCACTTTTGATATGTTGAGTTTTCTGGCTGATAAGACTTTGACATACAGCATTGATATTGATAAGTCCCGCTTCTTTGATGTGGGAGGAGGATATGTCCAGTTGGATGTTCAGTTGGTAGAAAGTGCCAAGATTAATTTTATAGGTTTTGGTAGTGATGTTACCAATATGCTCCGGCCGGAATTCTTTAAAGATGTTTCAGGGAGCAAAGCAAAATTCGATGGTCCGTCGGTACTTTATAACTTGAAATATAATACATCAAATGGTTTCATGTATATGGAACGACCGCGGGATGTTTTTTATCCGGAGGTGATGTATATTGTCGGTACTGGAGTCGGATTTCCACGCGAACCTTATGTGGCTACACTTGCTTGGGACTTCGCATATCCTCACCAATGGTTCTTCTTTAAGAAGGTAGGGGCAAGTGCTTTTGAAGCAGTTGTGTATATCGATCAGACTATGGGATTTAAGTTCTTCAGAGGATATGGTTGGGCGCAAGAGGAGGACACGAAGAATCTGTATACGGTTGAGCCTGCTAACTTGGTTACGAGAAGCGCTCCCGGCGATCTGATTCCCGGTCCTGATTTTAAAGCCGGACTTTATACAATACATATTGATAAAGCCAGTGAAGTGATACGATTGACTCCTTACAATTAAGAGGGGATCATGATTAATAGTCTTTAATTCAATATTCAATAGAATTATGTATATATCAATGAAAACATATAGTAAGAAATTTCTGGTTACGTTCTTTTTCTCGATGTTGCCAATGTTATTAATGTCTTGTTCGATGGATCCGGAGAAAGCTTCTTTCTCAATTTCCGGGAATTTGGAGAAATTACAGATCAGTAATGACGGTTTTACGGAGGTTTATTCGATAAAGTCTAATACGGAATGGAAATTTGTAAACGAGACGGATCAGTCTTGGGTTACCGTCTCACCGGCCAAAGGAAGTGGAAACGGAACTGTGACAATTACTGCAAATGCAAATACAGGAACCGGACGTACGGCTGTATTCCGCGTGGTACCTAATGGAGTAAAGACACAAGAAATTGAGATCATTCAGGGTAATTCTTATATCCCTACAACTGATGGAGAATTCCCGATTATAGCATGGACCGGAGTGGAAGCAGACAAGTCGCTGGAGAAATTCCCGGTGATGAAAGCATCCGGCATTAATATTTATCTGGGATGGTATGATGATTTGGAAACAACATTGAAGGTGCTTGACGCCGCACAGAAGACCGGAGTGAAAATGATAACTTCTTGTAAGGATCTCTTGTCTGTTGCTACTGCCGAAGAGGTCGTAAAAGCGATGATGAATCATCCGGCTTTGTATGCCTATCATTTGAAGGATGAACCGGAAGTGAATGATTTGCCGGGCTTGGGCGAATTGGTGAAGAAGATTAAAACCATCGACAGCCATCATCCTTGTTATATCAACTTGTACCCCAATTGGGCATGGGGGAAAGAACTTTATTCTGAAAATGTAAAGTCGTTTATAGAACAAGTCCCTGTTCCGTTTATTTCGTTTGACAATTATCCTATTGTATCTATAAATGGTGCTCCCAGCATTGTCCGTCCGGACTGGTATCGGAATCTGGAAGAAATATCGGCTGCTGCTAAAGAGAATAATAAGCCGTTCTGGGCATTTGCACTTGCACTTTCCCATAAGCTTGATGAAACTCATTTTTATAAGATACCGACATTGCCCGAGTTGAGATTACAAGTCTTCAGTGATTTAGCTTATGGTGCGCAGGCAATCCAGTATTTTACCTATCGCGGACTTCAACATGACGAACCGACTGAAGTGTATGATTTGGTCAAGACTGTTAATCAGGAAGTACAGCGACTTGCGGGTATATTCTTGGGAGCACAGGTTATTTCAGTATCTCACACCGGAAGTGAAATACCTGAAGGCACGAAGGCTTTGGGAAGTCTGCCGACTCCTATAAAATCATTGACTACGAGTGATACAGGTGCTGTTGTCTCTGTCCTGGAGAAAGGTGGTAATCAATATCTTGTGGTAGTAAATAGAGATTTTCGTAATGTGATGAACCTGTCTATCGATGTGGATAGTTCTGTTAACAGAGTGTTGAAAAATGGTTCAACGACTACTCCGGACGGCTCTACGATAGCAGTCGAACCGGGTGATATGGTAATATTTACGTGGAGAAAATAAAAAGATTTTTAATTTGATAAAGTAAAACGATTATATGAAAAAGATATTACTTTCCTTTTTTATTGGTGTTATGTTGATTGCCTGCAACCAGAAAACTGTCTCTGTTCGTGAGGTCTGGACGAAAGAGCAGGCTAATGAGTGGTATAAACAATGGGGATGGCTTCGTGGATGCGATTTTATTCCAAGCACGGCAATCAACCAAATGGAGATGTGGCAGGCAGATACTTTTGATCCGGTGACTATTGATCGTGAACTGGGGTGGGCGGAAGAAATAGGCATGAACTGTATGCGCGTATATTTGCATCACCTGGTTTGGGAAACAGATAAGGAAGGCTTTAAGAAACGTATCAATGAATACCTTACTATTGCCGACAAGCATCATATCTCTACCATCTTCGTCTTCCTGGATGATTGTTGGAATCCTGTATATCAGGCTGGCAAACAGCCGGAACCACAGCCGGGAGTACACAATTCGGGATGGGCACGTGACCCGGGTGATCTGTATTATAAAGGCGATACGGCAGTGATACTTCCGGTATTGGAAAGTTATGTGAAAGATATCCTGACTACCTTTAAGGATGATAAGAGAATCGTATTATGGGACTTATATAATGAACCCGGAGGTTCGGGAGGATATAGATACGGTGAAAGAAGTTTGCCGTTATTGCAGAAGATATTTACGTGGGGACGAACGGTGAATCCGTCACAACCTCTGTCGGCCGGAGTTTGGGATATGAGCCTGACTAATCTGAATAAGTTCCAATTGGAAAATTCGGATGTGATAACATACCACATGTATGAAGGCGTGAATTCGCATCAGCAACTCATTGATACATTGAAGCAATACGGTCGCCCGATGATTTGTACAGAATATATGGCACGTACTCAAAATAGTACTTTCCAGGATATTATGCCAATGCTGAAGAGAGAAAATATCGGTGCAATCAACTGGGGACTTGTAGCTGGAAAAACAAATACGATCTTTGCATGGGACACTCCATTGCCTGATGTTGTTGAACCTCCATTGTGGTTCCACGATATATTCCGTAGTGATGGAACCCCTTATTCGACAGAAGAAGTGGAATGTATTCGTTCATTAACTAAATAATTCCCTTATGATAACTATGAGGAATATATGGATAATGATGTTGGGGATATGCCTGTTTGGTTGCGGGGCTGGTAAACAGCCCCCTTCCTCACAGCTATCCTTAACATGGAAACTGGAAAAAGATAGTGTGGAAGCCAGATATTTTAAGAATACATTCTGCCTGACGAATAATGGGAATAAATCCTTGACTAATAATTGGGTGATCTATTTTAATCAGACACCTATTTATTATCAGCAACCTATTAATGCACCGCTGGAAATTGAATGTTTGGGTTCGACTTACTATAAAATGTACCCCACTGAACACTACCAGGCATTGCCACCGGGTGAAACAATCACTTTTACCATATTGAGTGAAGGAAATGTGATTAATGTGTCCTCGGTTCCTGAAGGGGCTTATATGGTAACTACCGATGAAAAAGGAAAACCGTTACAACCGCAAAATGTCCCCATCGAGATCGAGCTTTTTAAGCCCGATACCCAATGGGTTAGCTCGAGGAACAGCTTTCCCTATGCAGATGGAAATTATTTCTATAAGCAGAATGATGATTTCAGCAAACCGGTAGATTGTGATATGCTTTCTCTTTTTCCTGCTCCTAAAAAAGTGGAAAAGACGGGCGGGGTTTCTTCTTTCTCTCAAAAAGTCTGTCTGAAGTTTGATGATGCGTTTAAAGAGGAAGCTCTTTTATTGAAAAGTCAATTGACTTCATTATTAAGATGCAGCGTTTCCGATAAGGATGAAGAAACAATCATTGAATTGAAGAAAATGGAGGTTCCTATTACCTGTCAATATCCCGATGAATATTACGAAATCGTGATAAAGAATAACCGGTTGACTTTGAAAGCTAATGATGCACATGGCATATTTAATGCTTGTCAAACATTGCTTGCCTTATTAGATAACATGGAACTAACTTCTGCTCCGCTCCCCAATCTTCATATTACCGATTATCCGGACATGGGGCATCGGGGAATCATGCTGGATGTAGCCCGTAATTTTACAAAGAAGACAGACTTACTGAAACTGATAGATATACTGTCATTCTATAAAATGAATGTACTGCACCTGCATTTGAGTGATGATGAGGCTTGGCGTGTGGAAATACCCGGATTGGAAGAATTGACAGAAATAGCCTCTCGCAGAGGGCATACTACAGATGAACAGACATGTCTTTATCCTGCGTATGCCTGGGGTTGGAATGAGACAGATACTGCTTCATTGGCCAATGGATATTATTCTCGCAGTGACTTCATGGATATTCTGAAATATGCGAAAGAAAGGCATATCAGAGTTATTCCCGAAATAGACATTCCCGGACATTCCCGGGCAGCGATTAAAGCCATGAATGCCCGTTATCAGAAATATATAGATACAGATCAATCGAAAGCGGAAGAATATCTTTTGATTGACTTTGCAGATACTTCCCAATATCTGTCGGCACAAAATTTCACAGACAATGTGATTAATGTTGCCATGCCTTCCACTTATCATTTTCTTGAAAAAGTGATTGATGAAATCGTACGGATGTATCAGGATGTAGGAGTAGAACTGACTGCTTTCCATGTGGGTGGAGATGAAGTGCCGGAAGGTATTTGGGAAGGTTCTTCTATCTGCCGCACTTTTATGCAAGAGAACGGACTGACTAAGATACGGGATCTGAAGGATTATTTTCTGGAACAAATATTGGAAATGCTGGACAAACGTAACATACAGGCAGTCGGATGGCAGGACATTGTTATGAATCCTGATAATACCGTTAACGAACATTTCAAAAACAGTAAGGTCTTAAATTATTGTTGGAACACTATTCCGGAGCAGGGTGGGGATGAAGTGCCGTATAAGTTAGCTAATGCGGGCTACCCGATTATACTCTGTAATGTGGGTAACTTCTATTTGGATATGGCCTATTGCTATCATGTGGAGGAACCGGGATTGCGTTGGGGCGGTTATGTGGATGAATATGTGACGTTTGATATGTTGCCTTTTGATATTTATAAGTCTTTACGACGGAATTTGAAAGGTGAACCTGTTGATGTGAAAGCTGCTTCAAACGGAAAACAACTCTTGACAAAGGAAGGTTATCAGAATATCAAAGGTCTATCCGGACAAATATGGTCGGAAACTATCCGTAGTTTTGAACAGGTAGAATATTATCTTTTCCCAAAAGTCTTCGGATTGACAGAACGTGCTTGGAATGTTCAACCATCGTGGGCATTATCTCCGGACGGCAAAGTATATATGGATGCCAAACGGAAATACAATGCCGGTATTATAGATTATGAGTTGCCACGTTTGGCAAAGCGAGGAATAAATTTCCGGGTGTCTCCTCCCGGTATTATGACAAGGGATGGATTACTACTGGCTAATACTGCCATTCCCAATGCGGTAATCCGGTACACAACCGATGGAAGTGAGCCTACGGAAAGTTCCATAGAATGGCAAACTCCGGTAGTATGCAATGCTCCACTGATAAAAGCAAAGGCTTTTTATCTAGGAAAAGAGAGTGTAACTACGGTATTGTTTAATAGATGATATATAAATAAAAAGCTATTTTAATAATGTTAGAATAGCTTTTTATTTATGCATTTATGAAATTTTACATATTAAGGGGCTGCTGAAATTCTGGCTCTTCTTTACAATATTCAACAAATTTAAAACTGGAAATATGACTATTAATATTAATTGATGGTTGAAATATGAATACATTTTCGACTTGCGTTTTAATTAATTTTTTCATATTTTTGCAGAGTATTTTTTGAATATTAGTGAAAGACATGAGTAATTTTGTAAAAATGAGAGGATTCTTTTTGTTTGTGTTTCTTCTCATTAATTGTACTGTAAGCAAGGGACAGATTTATAAGTACATAGGACTGGAAGACGGGTTGAATAATCAGAAAATATACCATATCCAAAAAGACCGACGGGGGTATATGTGGTTTCTGACTCAAGAAGGGATAGACCGTTATGATGGCAAACATATCAAGCATTACAACTTTTCAGACGATAACATGACGTTGGATTCACGGATTGCCTTGAATTGGCTTTATATGGACAACAGAAATGTATTATGGGTAATTGGTCAGAAAGGTCGTATTTTTAGGTATGATTCGCAGCATGACAAGTTTGAACTGGCTTATGTACATCCGGAGCTGATCAGAAATAAGTCGCAAGCATTTCTGAATTATGGTTATTTGGACAAGAATGACCGTATATGGTTGTGCTGTAAAGATAGCATTACCTGGTATGATACCCATACCGGGACAGTGTTAAATATGTCGGTGCCGGTCAACGGCGAAATAACTACCATTGAACAGACAGATGGTAATCATTTTTTTATAGGTACGGGAAGTGGTTTATTTCGTGCCGGAATAGAAGAGGGGAAGTTAAGGCTGGTTCCTGATGAAGCGGTGGAAAGCATCGCTCCGGTACATGAACTTTATTACCATGCTGTTTCAAAACAGTTATTTGTGGGAAACTATAAAGAGGGAATACTTATATATGACATGGGGGGAACAGGAAAATCATCTCTTGTCAATTCCCCAATCATGTAGAGGTTAACCAGATTGCTGCTTTAAACGCTCATGAACTTCTAGTGGCTACTGGGGGAAAAGGTGTATATAAGCTGGATGTGAATACATACATGAGTGAACCCTATATAACAGCTGATTATAGCAGTTATAACGGGATGAATGGAAATAATATTAATGATGTCTATGTGGATGAAGAAGATCGCATCTGGCTCGCAAATTATCCCACCGGCATTACAATCCGTAACAACCGTTATGGAAGTTATGACCTGATAAGACATTCTCTTGGTAATACCCGGTCACTGGTGAACGATCAGGTTCATGATGTGGTGGAGGATAGTGACGGTGACCTTTGGTTTGTAACCAGTAACGGTATCAGTTTCTATCAGACCGATACAAAAGAATGGCGTTCCTTCTTTAGTTCCTTTGATCCGGTACCGAATGATGAGAATCACATTTTTTTAGCGCTGTGTGAAGTCTCTCCCGGTGTAATGTGGGCTGGTGGTTATACATCGGGTATTTACAAGATAGAGAAGAAGAAAGGGTTTAAGGTAACTTATCTTTCTCCTGCTGCCATTGCAGGAGTACGTCCCGATCAATATATTTATGACATTAAAAAAGATTCGGGAGGTGATATCTGGTCCGGTGGATATTATCATCTGAAGCGTATCAATCTTGAGACTAAAAATGTGCGTTTATATCCGGGAGTAAGTTCTATTACTACCATTCAGGAGAAGGATGACCGGCTGATGTGGATTGGTACGCGAATGGGACTCTACCTGCTTGATAAAGAATCCGGAATTTACCGGTATATTGATCTGCCTGTTGAATCTCCCTATATATGTGCATTATACCAGAGAGAAGACGGTATCTTGTATATCGGTACCCGTGGAGCCGGACTCCTTGTTTATGACATTAATAAGAAAAAGTTTATCCATCAATATCGTACTGATAACTGTGCGTTGATTTCCGACAATATTTATACAATTCTTCCGCGTCAGGACGAGAGTCTTCTGATGGGTACGGAGACCGGTATTACAATCTATTCTCCCCAGAAACATTCTTTTCGTAACTGGACACGTGAACAAGGATTGATGAGTGTCAGTTTTAATGCAGGTTCTGCCACGACCTGCAATAAAAGCATGCTTGTTTTCGGTGGTAATGATGGTGCTGTTAAATTTCCGACAGACATACAGATACCGGAACCGCATTATTCACGTTTGTTGCTGCGCGATTTTATGATAGCTTATCATCCCGTTTACCCGGGTGATGACGGATCTCCTTTGAAAAAGGACATTGACGAAACTGACCGGCTGGAACTAGCCTACGGACAAAATACTTTTTCCCTTGATGTAGCTTCCATTAATTATGATTATCCTTCCAACATTCTTTATTCATGGAAGATTGACGGTTATCATAAAGAGTGGAGCCGTCCGAGTCAGGATAACCGGATTCTTGTCAGAAATCTGCCTCCTGGCAGTTATACGTTGCAAATTCGCGCCATATCCAATGAAGAGAAGTATAAGACCTATGAGACTAGGAACATTCAGATTGTTATAACCCCTCCAGTATGGGCCAGTTTGTGGGCTATGGTGGGATATGCAATTCTGTTGGTATTGGTTATGATTATCATCTTTCGTATCATCATGTTGCAAAAGCAGAAGAAAGTGTCGGATGAGAAGACACGGTTCTTCATTAATACGGCTCATGACATACGTACGCCGCTTACGTTGATAAAAGCTCCGCTGGAGGAAGTCATAGAAAATCGTATGGTGACCGAACAGGCGTTACCCCATATGAATATGGCTCTTAAGAATGTAAATACATTGCTTCAGCTGACAACGAACTTGATAAATTTCGAACGGATAGATGTCTATTCATCCACTCTTTATGTTTCCGAGTATGAGCTGAATACTTTTATGAATGATGTTTGTGCTGCTTTTCGCAAATATGCTGAAATGAAACATGTCAGGTTTGTTTATGAAAGCAATTTTGACTATCTGAATGTGTGGTTTGATAGTGACAAGATGGGATCTATTCTGAAAAATATCTTGTCGAATGCATTGAAGTATACACCTGAAGAAGGTAGTGTCTGCATTTCCGCTTGTGAGGAAGGAAACACGTGGAGCATTGAGGTGAAAGATACGGGAATTGGTATTCCTTCGTGCGAACAGAAGAAATTGTTCAGGAACTGTTTTAGAGGTAGCAATGTTGTCAATCTAAAAGTGACAGGTAGCGGAATAGGGCTGATGTTGGTATACAAACTAGTCAAATTACATAAAGGCAAGATTCAGATTCAGAGCAATGAACAACAAGGCACTTGTGTACGAGTTACTTTCCCGAAAGGAAATAGCCATCTTCATAAAGCTAAATTTATTTCTCCCAAGCTGCCGGATGAACGTCCGGAGACTATCATACCGGGTAGTATTTCTGATTTGCCGGCTATGGAAATATCCCAGATAAACAGTTCCTTACAACGGATCCTGATAGTGGAGGATAATGATGATTTGCGCAATTATCTGGTGGATATGCTGAAGACGAGTTATAATATTCAGGCTTGTCCGAATGGAAAGGATGCACTTATCATAATCAGGGAATTTAATCCGGATCTTGTTATATCCGATATAATGATGCCTGAAATGAGCGGAGATGAACTTTGTTCAGCGATAAAAGGGGATCTTGAGATGTCTCATATTCCGGTCGTTTTGCTGACAGCATTGGGAGACGAGAAGAATATGCTAGAAGGGCTGGAAATCGGAGCGGATGCTTATATCACCAAGCCTTTCAGTGTAGGAATACTCAAGGCAACGATTAAGAATTTGCTGGCGAATCGTGCTTTGCTCCGTCAGGTTTATAATAGTATCGAAGAGGAAGAACAGAATTTTCTGGTTAATTGTACTAATACTCTGGACTGGAAATTTATTGCTTCGGTCAAGGAATGTATAGAGAAGAACATGAGTGATCCGGATTTTAATGTAGAAATGCTTAGCAGTCGCCATCACATGAGCCGTACGAGTTTCTTTAATAAATTAAAGGTCTTGACAGGTTATGCTCCGGCTGATTATATCCGGATGATACGTTTGCAACATGCTGCACAATTGCTAAAGCAGGGCGAATATACAATAGCGGAAATTACCGATAGGGTCGGGTTCTCGGATGCGAAATATTTCCGTGAGGTATTTAAAAAGTATTATGGTGTAAGTCCGAGCAAATATGGAGATTCGGAAAATACAGAACCTTGTCCGGCAAGCAATTTAAAAAATGAGAAATAGTAGGCAGCGTATATAAACATTGTTCTATGCCCGGTTGTTATGTTTGGCAAACAAATATATATTCTGCCGGATGAGAGCAATATTGATATTTTTAGCTGGTCTGCTTTTCCCTATAACTTTTTTATTCGGGCAAAGTGCAATTCAGAAATATGCAGGAACGGCTATGCCGTATCCTTTGATAAAGAATCTGCCTGTTTTGAACCATGATGGTATGGTTCCTTTTTATATCAATCATTTAGGAAGGCACGGAGCACGGTTCCCGACTTCGGGAAAAGCATTAGAGAAGGTTAGAAATGTGCTTATATTGGCGGAGCAGGAAAACAGATTGACTGTAAAAGGTCAGGAACTGCTTGCTACGGTATTACGGCTGTCCGAAGCTTTCGAAGGACGATGGGGAGAATTGTCGGCAGTAGGAGAGCAGGAACAAAAGGGAATAGCAGAGCGTATGCTATTGCGTTATCCTGAAATATTTGTAGATTCGGCGCGAATTGAAGCGATAGCTTCCTATATTCCTCGTTGTATTAGTAGTATGGATGCTTTTCTTTCTGGTATGGAAAAACAGGATTCCTCATTGGTAATAAAGAAAAGTGCAGGAAAGCAATATAACCCACTTCTTCGTTTTTTTGATTTGAACAAGCCTTATGTTTATTATAAAGAGAAAGGTGACTGGATTTCTTTGTATGAATCATTTGTGCAAGATAAGATAGTTTTTACACCTGTCATGAAAAGGATTTTTCTCACCTCAGGACAAGAAACAGAACAGGAAAAACGGGAGTTTGTCATGGCTTTGTTCTCAATAGCAGCTATACTTCCTGATACAGGCTTATCTTTTAATATGAAAGGTATTCTCAATGATAAAGAATGGTATGGTTATTGGCAAACACAAAACTTGCGGCAATATCTGACTAAAAGTGCAGCACCAGTTGGAAATATGTTGCCGGTTGCAATTGCATGGCCGTTACTTTCAGAGTTTATTCAAACGACAGAGCAGGCAATTAACGGGCAATCGGACAATCGGGTGGATCTTCGTTTTGCGCATGCAGAAACTGTCATTCCTTTTGTAGCATTGATGGGTATAGGAAAAACGGATATACAGATAGCATCACCTGATTCCGTATCTATTTATTGGAAAGATTATGAAATTGCTCCGATGGCAGCTAATGTGCAATGGGTGTTTTATCGTGATAAGAACTGTCAAGTCTGGGTCAAAATACTTTTGAATGAGCAAGAAGTAACCATTCCGGTGGTCACATCCTTTTTCCCATATTATCGGTGGGAAGAAGTCTGCCACTATCTGAAACAACGGATAGCAATATCAAAAGAGATTCTTTCCAGGTTTTCAAGTAAGACTGATTAGCAAAAAAGCCCTGTAAGAATGATTGCTTCTCACAGGGCTTATTTGTATGGAAAGAGTATTTTTTATAATAATTTGTTGGAGCCAAGTATAATCAACATGGTATATCCCAATATCAGTCCGATGATTCCCATGATTATTCCGACTTTTTCCATATCCTTTTGCTGAATCATGCCTGTGGCATGTGCCAATGCGTTGGGAGGAGTACTGATAGGCAATATCATTGCTAATGATGAACCGATTGCCACTCCAATCAATAAAGTCTCTACTCCACCTAAGGAAGATAGGTTCTCACGCATGCTGCTTCCTGCAATGGCTAGGATGGGGACGAGCAATGCTGCCGTAGCTGTATGTGAGATGAAATTAGCCATAGCATAACAAATAAGTCCGGAGCCGACAATCATTAATACAGGAGGCCATGTGTTGAATGGGATAGCTTCAATCATATGTTTCGCCAGTCCGGTTTCTTGTAAAGCAACGCCCAGGGCGAAGCCGCCGGCTACCATCCAGAGTACGCTCCAACTGATTTCTTCCAGATCGCGTTTGGTGATGACTCCCGTTATACAGAAAACGGCTACCGGAATCATAGCTACTACATTAGAGTTTACTCCCGTCACCTTGTCAAACATCCAAAGTATGACTGTGATAGCAAAAGTGATATAAACCACAATGGAACGCCAGTCTTTTTTGGCTTCACCTTCAATTTGTAATTCAATATTTTTTTGTTTAAAGGGAAACAATCGTAAAAGTATGAACCAAGCGATAAACAATACAATAATAGTATAGGGTAACATAAAACTCATCCATTCTCCGAAACCGATATTCAGGTTCAGTCCCTCCGGATCATTCAGGTATTTTAAGGCAATTGCGTTGGGCGGTGTGCCGATAGGAGTTCCCATGCCACCCACATTAGCAGCTACAGGAATAGCCATAGCCAGACCTATTTTTCCTTTACCGTCTGCCGGAAGTGCTTTTAATACAGGAGTTAGGAAAGTGAGCATCATGGCAGCTGTAGCCGTGTTGCTAAGGAACATTGAAAATGCAGCTGTAACAAGAATGAATCCTAATAGTACATAGCGTGATTGGGTTCCGAAAGGTCTTAGCATGACGCGTGCCAACAATACGTCCAATCCGCTTTTGGTTGCTGCGATGGCAAGTATGAACCCACCAATAAATAACATAATGATTGGATCGGCAAAGCAATGCATAATGGACTTATATTTGGCTGTCTGTCCCAATTCTTCTGTCGAGATTCCTTGAGTAAGGAACCATAAGCTGCTGTCGGAAACGGTGAGTAACAATAAAACGACAATCAATACGGAAGTGGTCCATGCAGGGACAGCCTCGAATACCCACATCAGTGTGGCAAAAATAAAGATAGAAATAAGTCTTTGTTCTATAACTGTTAACCCTTCTATACCAAATGTGTCAATAGGGAGGAGCCATAAAATAAGGGAAAGGGTAATAGCTACGGTTAGCTTTATGCATCTGGCCACTGTCTGATTTTTTGCCAACCGTTTGGCTTTCTTTAAGTCCTGATAAGCTTCCACTAGATGGAAGCCGTGAAAAATCTTGTACATAATACTAGTTTAAGATAAAATTAAAAAACGGTGCAAAAATAACTTTTTATTCTATATCTCGTAAATCAACGAGAGAAGTTTTTTATAATTCTTTTGGATTGTGATGTCCTTGAAGATATTAATATGGATATTAGGTAGTCTGCTGCAATTTCTCTAAATTTGTGCCATTAACTCGACTAATACATTCATGGAGCACACTGAAATTTTAATAGTAGAGCAGTTGAAGATAGGTAACGAAGACGCCTATCAATACATCTATGACCATCATTATGCTCTGCTGTGTCATGTCGCGAGTGGCTATGTAAAAGATCAATTCCTCGCGGAAACCATTGTCGGGGATACTATTTTTCATTTATGGGAGATTCGTGAAACGTTAGAGATTTCCGTTTCTATCCGTAGCTATTTGGTGAGAGCCGTCCGTAATCGTTGTATCAACTATCTGAATTCTGAATGGGAAAAGCGTGAGATCGCGTTTTCATCTCTAATGCCTGATGAGATAACAGACGATAAAATGACGATCTCCGATTCGCATCCGTTAGGTGCATTGCTGGAGCGTGAACTGGAAGAGGAAATATATAAAGCCATTGATAAATTGCCGAACGAATGTCGTCGCGTATTCGATAAAAGTCGTTTTGAAGGAAAATCATACGAAGAAATTTCTCAAGAGTTAGGCATCTCTGTCAATACGGTTAAATATCATATAAAGAATGCATTAGCATCTTTACAAATGAATCTAAGTAAATATCTGATTACTCTACTTTTATTTTTTTTCGGGTAAAAACGAAAAAAAGTCATTTTCAGACTACCCTCAATTAAAAAACTACTGTCTCCTTTATAGAACGCAGAAAAATGGAAGAAGAAAAGAAACATATTGATGAATTGATTGCAACCTATCTGACGGAAGGTTTGGACAAAAATGCTTTAGCCGAACTGAAAGCATGGATAGCTGCATCACCTGAAAATAAGAATTACTTTATTCAGCAGCGGGAAGTCTGGTTTTCTGCTGTCAGTCGTGAAGCTGCGTCGAAATACAATAAAGATAAAGCGTTCGATACATTTAAGAAACGTATCGGAAATCGGAAGGAAATAGAAAAAACGTCTCATCATGGATTCCGGTTGTCAATGTTGTGGCGTTATGCAGCGATTATTGCAGTCATACTTGCAGTCGGCTGCTTCTCTTATTGGCAGGGAGGAGTGAACGTAAAAGACACATTCGCGGATATATCCGTAGAAGCTCCTTTAGGATCGAGGACAAAGCTTTATTTGCCGGATGGTACATTGGTTTGGCTGAATGCCGGTTCACGAATGACTTACTCACAAGGTTTCGGAGTCGATAATCGTATGATCGAACTGGAAGGTGAGGGATATTTTGAAGTCCGGCGGAATGAGAAACTCCCTTTCTTTGTAAAGACTAAGGATTTACAATTGCAAGTACTGGGAACAAAATTTAATTTTCGCGATTACCCGGAGGATCATGAAGTCGTAGTATCTTTATTGGAAGGGAAAGTAGAACTGAATAATTTACTGAAAAAAGAGAAAGAAGCAATTCTTGCGCCTGATGAGAGAGCAATATTGAATAAAACGAATGGACGGATGACAGTAGAAACAGTCACAGCCTCTAATGCTTCGCAATGGACGGACGGTTATCTGTTTTTTGATGAAGAGCTTCTGCCGGACATTGTGAAAGAATTGGAACGTAGCTACAATGTAACTATTCGCATCGCCAATGATTCTTTAAATACCTTCCGGTTCTACGGTAATTTTGTCCGTCGGGAGCAAAGTATTCAGGAAGTATTGGATGCGTTGGCATCTACGGAGAAAATACAATATAAGATTGAAGAACGCAATATAACTATCTATTAACCGGTTACCAGAGATTTATAATACTATGATTGTTTAACCTTAGAAATTGAAGAATATGAAGGAAGAAAATAATACTGAATAGTCTTTAGTGAATGAATAAGGAGAGAAAAATAAAACCGGAAGATCTCGAACATCTTCCGGCTCCTGAATCTCTTCTTCAACAACTTTCAAACGTGAGCATGTTTTCAAAAGAGATAATGCAAAGTTAGCAAAATACATCTCTTTTAAAACGAGTTATTCAAGTTTTAATTAAATAATTTGTTTATTTTATGAATTACAGGAAGAAGGCCATATTAATGGTCGTGGCTCTCTTTTGCCTTAACATAGCAATGCTAGCCCAGGCCGTTTCATTGAAAATGAATAATGTTTCAGTGAAAGAAGCAATGACGCAACTGAAGAATAAAAGCGGATATTCTTTCGTATATAAAGTGGGAGATCTGGATACAAAGAAAATTGTGAGTGTAAAGGCAAAGCAGTTGAATGAGGCTATCGATCAGATATTGTACGGGCAAGATGTTGTTTATGAGGTAAAAGGTAAGAATATTGTTGTCCAGAAAGGGCAACGGCAGAATACCTCTAAAGACACTAAAAAGCGTAAAATCACAGGTGTGGTGAATGATGCTAATGGTGAACCGATCATCGGTGCTACCATCAAGGAAAAAGGAACGGCTAACGGAACCGCATCTGATTTGGATGCGAAGTTCTCGTTGGAAGTATCACCGGGAGCCGTATTAGAGATTTCCTATATTGGTTATCAGACACAGGAAGTAAAAGTGGGCGACCGGACCTCTTTATCCGTGACCTTGGCTGAAAATCAGCAAATTTTAGATGAGGTGGTAGTGGTGGGATATGGTACGACTTCCCGCAAAAATCTGACTACTTCTATTGCTACGGTAAAAACAGAAAAAATATCGAAAGCAGCTACCAGTAATATTTCCGGAATGTTGTTGGGGCGTGCTGCCGGTTTGCAGGCAACCGTATCCAGTCCCCAGCCGGGGGGAGGCATCAATATCTCCATTCGTGGAGGTGGTACACCGATTTATGTGGTAGATGGAGTGGTTATGCCTAGCGGCTCTTTTGAAGTCGGTACGGGGAGCACATCACTTCCTTCCTCCGTCAACCGTGCAGGATTGGCAGGATTAAATCCCAACGATATTGAATCTATTGAAATCCTGAAAGATGCTTCTGCTGCCATTTATGGTATCGGAGCTGCCGATGGTGTTATTTTGGTGACTACCAAAAAGGGAAAAGAAGGAAAACCGACCATAGTGTATGAAGGAAGTTATTCCATACAGAAACATTATCCTTATCTGGAGGTATTGAGTGGTCCCGAATTGATGAACATGGTCAATGTTTTCAGTAAGGAGAATTATTTATATGACAAAGGTCAGTATCCTTATGGAAATACCGCTTATGATGATAAGTGGACACCTATCTTTACACCGACACAAATAGCCAATGCTCCGACTACGGACTGGTTGGACAAAGTGCTGAAAACAGGTGCGGTGACCAATCATAATCTGACGATTAGCGGTGGTTCTGAAAAGTTTAAATATTATCTGGGTGTTAACTACTATAAAGAAGATGCTACCGTTCATAATTCGGATATGGAGCGCTACTCTTTGCGTACAAATATCACCTCCCAACTGACTAACTTTTTGAAACTGACAACAATCGTCAATTTGAATCAGAATAATTACACGAACTCTACTGTTGGCGGGGATGTTGGGAACTTAGGAGATCAGGGAGCCGGAGCACTTTTCGGAGCAATTTTCTATCCTTCCTATCTTCCTATATACGATGCCGAAGGGAAATATAATGTATTTAGCCGGACGCCTAACCCTGTTTCCATGCATGATATTAATGATAAGTCCGAGCAAAGTGGTTATTACATGAATTTCTCATTGGATGTTGATATCATAAAGAATATGCTTTCGGCAAAAGTGTTGTATGGATTGAACAAGGAAAATACCTCTCGTGATTCATACATACCTTCTGATGTTTACTACGCATTGCAACGTAAATCCAGAGGAAACTTAGGATATGGAAAAAGGCAACAAAGCACTCTCGAAGGTACGTTGACATTTCAACATAAGTTTGGAGAGCTGTTGGATATGAATCTGATGGCCGGTATGGGACGTTATCTCGATAGTGGCGATGGTTCGGATATATCATACGAAAATGCGAATGATCATATACAGGGAAGCAGTGTAGGCATGGCAGACGGTCCTTTCTATCCGACTTCTTATAAATATAAAAATGAAAAGAGGTCACAGTTTGTCAGAGGAAATTTCGACTTATTGGGTCGCTATGTAGTATCTGCTTCATTGCGCCGTGACGGTACGGATAAATTCTTTCCCAGTAAGAAATATGCTCTCTTTCCATCTGTTTCTCTAGCATGGAAAATGAACGAAGAATCATTTATAAAGAATATCTCTTGGATTAATATGTTGAAACTAAGAGCCAGTTATGGTGAAACTGGTAGTGACAATTTAGGTACAACACTATATGGTATTGTAACAACTACCCGTGAAGATGTTCAGTTCAATAATAATTCAGTTACCTATATTCCTTACATATTGTCCGGTGCCAACTATGAAGATGTAACCTGGCAAAAGACGGTTATGAAAAATATCGGATTGGATTTTTCCGTTCTTAGAGATAGAATCTGGGGTAGTGTAGATGTATTCCGTAATGACGTAACCCATTTGTTGGGTACAGCACCGACTGAATTATTGGGAATGCACGGAACACGTCCTATCAATGGAGGACATTATAAACGTACCGGAGTAGATGTGAGTTTGAATTCGCTGAATCTTCAAACACATGATTTCAAATGGACCTCTCAAATTACACTGTCCCATTATAACGCGGTATGGATAGAACGTATGCCCAACTATGATTATCAAAAATATCAGAAAAGGAAAAATGAACCGATGAATGCATTCTATTATTATAAAACGACCGGTATCATCAATGTGGATAAGAGTAATATGCCCGAATCGCAACGTTCGTTAGGTCCTGCTGCTTGTATGCCGGGATATCCTATTGTTGAAGATAAAAATGGTGATGGAATCATTGATGTGAATGACTCTTATATGGATAATACGTTACCTAAATTATATTTTGGTTTCGGGAATACATTTACATGGAAGAACTTTGATTTGGATATATTCATGTATGGTCAATTGGGAGTAAAGAAATGGAATGATGCATATGGCAATAGTATAGATGTCGGAGGTCTCTCCAGAGGAGTGGATGCGCACAATGTTGGTATCTATTCTTATAACATTTGGAATACCCAGACAAACACGAACGGACGCTTCCCGGGTATCGCAATCAGTAAATCAGTGGCTTTACCCGAAAATCTGGGCTTTGATTATACAAGAGAAAATGCCTCTTATATACGTGTAAGAAACATCACACTAGGATATAATCTGGGTCCCAAAGAGTTATCTGTATTTAAAGGATATATTAGAGGAATACGTGTGTTTGTCGATTTTCAGAATCCTTTGACCTTTACCAAATACAAAGGATATGACCCTGAAATCAACACTTCCTCTTCTAATTTGACCGGAGGGCAATATCCTCAAATGAGAGTTTATTCAATAGGTGCAAAATTAACCTTCTAAACTTCAAGCTATGAAATCTAACAAATTATGTCGTATGAAAAAGAAGATTTTTTTACCGATGCTTGTTTCCTTGCAACTATTATTCGGTAGTTGTGAGAATAATTTTGATCCTTATATTTATGGAGCTTTGTTGCAGGGAGAATATCCTTCTACAGAGCAGGAGTATGTTTCCTATATGATGATTTGCTACTTGCCATACACTACGGTTTGGACGTATGATATGGGTTCAGGCGGTTTGCAGCACGGTATTCATATACAGTCGGGAGGAACGGTACGTATGTTTGATTCCACTTCTGATATATGTGCATCTGCTACCACAGTAGGTGCAGACTGGGAACGATTTACTAAAGGAGACTACAGTAATTGCTTTTATTACTGGCGTGGAAATGTAGATGATGGCAGTAACCTCAACCATTTCCCGAAAACAGCTCAAATAACCCGTATGACTGAAATCATTGGAACTTTGGAGAAAGCTCCTCTGACTGCTCTTACAGAAGAAAAAAAGAATAACCTGCTTGGAGAAGCGCGTCTGTGCCGTGGATTGATGATGTATTTTCTGTTACATGTTTACGGTCCTGTACCGGTCATCCTGGACCCCGAAAAAGTAATTGATCCGGAAGCGTTATCGAATACCGTGCGTCCTTCTTTGGACGAAATGACTCAATGGATTACGGATGACTTGGAGTTTGCCGCAAAGAATGCTCCCGAGGTGGCTCCGGATTTGGGACGCTATACGCGTGACTATGCCCGTTTCTGCCTGATGAAACACTGTCTGAACGAGGGAGAACACATGGAAGGCTATTATCAGAGAGCGATGGATATGTATAATGAACTTAATACAGGTAAATATGATTTGTTTAAAACTGGAAGTACCCCATACGTTGACCTGTTCAAGAATGCCAATAAATTCAATAAAGAAATCATTATGGCTGTCAGTTGTAGCCCGGCTGCCGATGGTAACCCGAAACATGGAAATGCGAATCCTTTCCTGATGTGGGCTTTACCTTCCGATGTGGCAAAAGGGGATCCTTTCCCAATGGGAGGCGGATGGTTTCAGGCTTTCAGTATGGATAAGAAATACTATGATGCTTTCGAAAGTAACGACGGTCGTTTGAAAACGATTGTGACTAGTTATAAAGACAAGAATGGTGTTATCATTAATAAAGACAATCTGGGGGTGAGATGGAATGGATATATTATGAATAAATTTCCGCAGGAAACCATGACAACTTTCCAGGGTACCGATATTCCTTTGGCAAGATGGGCCGATGTATTATTGATGTATGCAGAGGCAGAAGTACGCAAAACAGGAACCGTTCCTTCTGTGGCTGCTATAAATGCAGTAAATCAAGTAAGGAACAGAGCCGGATTGGCAAATTTGCCGGCTGTGGCAACCAATACCAAAGATGCTTTTCTGGATGCGATCCTGATTGAACGGGGACATGAACTCTTTTATGAAGGTAATCGTAAAATTGACTTGATCCGTTTTAATAAATATGCGCAGGAAATGTATAAGGCGAAGGGAGTAATGCCGACGCATCAGTACATGCCGATCCCTAATTATGCAGTCGAACAGGCGGTTTCTTATGGAAAAGAGCTGAAGCAGACTTGGGAACGTCCGGGTTGGGCGGAAGATAAGAGCAAAGCGCAGCAAAATATAAATTAAACCTATTAACTGAATATAAAGATATGAAACGTATGAGTTACTATATAATTGGTCTATTATTGTCTTTAATGAGTTGGGCATGCTCGGATGATGTAGAAACAGGCAGAGAAGAAATTCCGGTAGAAACAGATGGCGGATATTTATTTGCCCACATGACGAATGCTAATTATGGAAAGCTGTATTATGCAGCTTCCCGGGATGGTGTAAATTGGGAGACGCTGAATAAAGGTCGGATAATCAATAGTGCTTACATTGGGCATCCAGATATTTGTCAGGGACATGATGGGGCTTTTTATATGATAGCAGTCAATCCGTTGGCTTTGTGGCGGTCGGAAGATTTGGTGACATGGACGTCTGCCCCGTTGGATGAAATGATTTTTAATCGTAGTAATGCGCAGGGATTTTATACTACTTATTATTGGGGAGCACCCAAGATGTTTTATGACAAGGACAGCGGACAATATATTATAAGCTGGCATGCCTGCAACGATCCGGATAAGGATGACTGGGACAGTATGCGTACTCTCTATGTGTTGACAAAAGATTTTGAGACGTATACAGAACCGCAGAAACTGTTCAACTTCACTGGTGCAGATGAGAACATGGCTATTATTGATGCCATTATCCGGAAGGTAAACGGTGTTTATTATGCAATCTTGAAAGATGAACGCGATCCGGCTGTTGCTCCGGAAACCGGGAAAACAGTCCGTATTGCCACCTCTTCCAATCTGACCGGTCCTTACACCAATCCGGGAGCACCCGTCACTCCGAATGATATGATGCGCGAAGCACCTATTTTTATCGAACGGCCCAATCATAGCGGTTGGTTCATTTATGCGGAGTCTTATGCCGCCAAACCTTATGGCTATCATTTGTTTCAGTCGACCTCTATGGACGGACCGTGGAAAGAGCGTACCTTCTCCGGACCTAATGTAAAGGATGGCACGGACAGACCGGGTGCACGACACGGCTGCATCGTGAAGGTGAACGAAACGGTTTATCAGGCTTTGTTGAAAGCATATAAAAAATAAATGTATAATCTTAATATGACTGTATTATGAAATATTATATATATACGATTTTTCTGCTTCTGTTGGCGGCATCCTGTAGCGATGACGTACAGAAATGGGATAATTGGCCGGAATGGAAACTTGCCTCTCCTCTTTCCGTAGGGGGGAATGTGTTGGATGAAGAAATTTACTCCAATTTTCAGGGGAAGAAGCTTCATTTGGAAAAGGGACAGGAAATCGAATTTTCGGGAACCGACGGTATAGAATCAATCCTCTCACCGGATTACTTTGAATACTTGTCCGAAAATAAAGCTCGTTTTAAAGGAGAGACAGGCGATTATAGTGTGCTTTATGATCCCGTTAATGAACTTCTGTATGTAGAAAAAGCCGGTGCAACTTATCCGGAAGGATTATGGTTCTGTGGTGCTAACTGGGGGCATCCTCAAGCGGGAGTGGTTACTACAAGTGGCTGGAGTATGGACGGAGCCAACAATGTGCTTTATTGTTATAAAAGTGCTGACAACGTTTTTCAGCTCACTGTATATCTGGCTAATAACTTCTCATTCAAGTTCTTCAAACATAGAGGTTGGGGAGAAGGTGATAATGAGATTACCACTTTACTGGAAGACAATATAACACTTACCACCCCATTCCTGGTTGCAGGAAAGAGTGGGGGAGATTTTATTCCTGGACCGCTGTTTCAACCCGGAGTATATCTTATTACGCTTGATTTGAATAATAATACTTGTGCTTTTGAAGCAAAAGATGAAAATATTCAGGAGCAAACCTTCCTTGTTAACGGACATGAAATGGGTATATTAGAGGAGGCTTCGTCTTACCTGGGTATTGCTTTGGAACTTCATGAAGGCGATGAAGTGACTTTCGGCAATTTCGGTGATGTGAGAAAGATGCTTCAACCGGATTTCTTTGAAGATATAACAAAGGATAAAGCCACATTTATAGGGGCGGACGGAAACTATAAACTGTTTTACGATCCGGTAAACAAACTGATATATTTAGAAAATCGTTCAGTAAACTACCCGGATGGTTTATGGGTTTGCGGTTCTAATTTCGGACATCCTCAAGCCGGACGGGTGACTGTTGCCACATGGACCTTCAATTTGCCGAGTGATGCATTCCAGTGCGTGAAGATATCGGATAATGTTTTTGAAACAACTCTTTATCTGGTTAAAGATTTCCAGTTTAAATTCTATAAACAACGTCCGTGGGGAGGTGAACTGGCTAGCACCACTGTTAATCCTTATCCTATAAATCTATTAGGTAAAGGCTGGTTTTATAGTGATCCGGCAACGGGTGGTACTGGTGGCGGACATTTTACCGGTGATTTTGTAGCCGGACCGGATTTCACGCCGGGAGTATACCGTGTCCGGATAGATCTGAATAAGAATATATGTATGTTTATTGATAAGGTAGACGAAGGGCAGCTTGGAGAAGAATTTTATAAAATAAATGGTACAGAGCTGACTCAATCTAATGATCCCAATTATATCGGTGTAGAGTTGAATCTCACGAAAGGGCAGACTGTCGATTTTGAAGGTTTTAGTTATCTGGATTATATGCTTCAACCGGAATACTTTACGAATGAAAACGGCCAATACAAGTTTAATGCTCCGGATGGCAAGTATAAGATCTCCTATAATAAGAATAGGGAACTTATATATGTAGAGAAAACGACTGGTGCGGAATTCCCCGAAACTGTATGGATCACTGGGGCTACCTTCGGGCATCCTAGAATCAGCGGACTTCTTGCTGATGATATTGGAAATTGGGGATGGGAAAACCCGAAAGATTTTATCTGTTGTGTGAAGACCGGGGATCGTATTTTTGAAACCAATCTATTTTTAAACAATGACTTTATGTTCAGATTCTATAAGAAAAAAGGTTGGAATAATGAAATTACTTCGTTTGACGTGACTATTGTGTCTGAAGGTGATTTAATAGCCCGGGGCGGTTATTGGAACGGAGATCAATGGCAGGAAACAGAAAACTTCGGACCGGGAGCTAATTTCAGAGCCGGTATATATCATGTCAAGCTGGATATGAATACAAATACCTGCACGTTTACAAAGAAATACTAGTTTTGAGTATTATATTAGTATAGCATACCATAAAGAGGCCGGTTTTATACAAAACACGACCTCTTTATATAAATGGCTATGTGGTTTTCTCTTTTAGAAATGTCTTATTATATAGATTCTAAAAATAATATCCATGAAGAAATCTTTATTGGTTTTAGCTTTATTGTTTTCATTGGCAACCTTTTCCCAGTCTCCGGTCGATAAGTCTTTTCCTCCGGAAGAGTTGTTTGCTTTGGGTTCTTATTATTACCCCGAGCAATGGGATTCCTCCCAATGGGAACGTGATCTGAAGAAAATGTCGGAGATGGGGATCAAGTTCACCCATTTTGCGGAGTTCGCTTGGGCCATGATGGAGCCGGAAGAAGGAAAGTATGATTTTGAGTGGCTGGATCGTGCAGTCTCTTTGGCGGAGAAATATGGTTTGAAAGTAATCATGTGTACGCCTACTCCTACACCTCCTGCCTGGCTGTCGAAAAAGTACCCCGATATATTGATTCAGCGGGATAATGGAGTTTCCATTCAGCACGGACGGCGTCAGCATGCTTCCTGGAGTAGCGACCGTTACCGTCGTTATGTAGAAAACATTGTTTCCCGTCTGGCAATGCGTTATGGCAATCATCCTGCTGTTATCGGCTGGCAGATTGACAATGAGCCGGGACACTACGGAGTAGTGGATTACAGTGAAAATGCACAACTAAAATTCCGCGTCTGGCTACAAAAGAAATACGGAACTATCGACGAACTGAATGATACATGGGGAACCTCTTTCTGGAGTGAAACTTATCAGGACTTCGACCAAGTGCGTCTCCCTAGTCAGCAGGAAGTACCCGATAAGCCCAATCCTCATGCCATGCTCGACCTGAACCGTTTCATGGCAGACGAATTGGCGGGCTTTGTTAATATGCAGGCGGACATACTCCGGCAGCATATTAATAAAGACCAATGGATCACTACCAACCTGATTCCTGTTTTCAATCCGGTTGACCCGGTACGGATCGATCATACGGACTTCCTGACCTACACCCGCTATCTGGTGACCGGACATAATCAAGGAATAGGTAGCCAGGGCTTTCGAATGGGGATTCCCGAAGATCTTGGGTTTTCCAATGACCAGTTTCGTAACCGTGTAGGCAAAACATTCGGAGTGATGGAACTACAACCCGGTCAGGTGAACTGGGGAGTGTATAATCCACAACCCCTACCCGGCGCTGTGCGTATGTGGGTGTATCACGTTTTTGCAGGTGGTGGGAAGTTTGTGTGCAATTACCGTTTCCGTCAACCTCTGAAAGGCAGTGAGCAATATCATTACGGCATGATAATGACCGACGGGGTGACTCTTTCTCCAGGCGGTGAAGAATATGTACGTATCACGCAGGAGATGAAAAAGCTTCGTGCCGCCTACGATAAGAAAAACCGTATGCCCAAACAGCTGGCTTCCCGACGCATTGGACTGCTTTTCGATATGAACAACTATTGGGAAATGGAGTTCCAGCGTCAGACAGACCAGTGGTGGACGATGCCGCACATACATAAATATTACAACCTGTTGAAATCCTTTGCCGCTCCCGTCGATGTGATCTCGGAGAAGGAGGATTTTTCGGGTTATCCCTTCCTGATTGCGCCGGCTTATCAGTTGCTTGATAACAATTTGGTAGAACGTTGGACTGAATACGTAAAGGATGGAGGACATCTGATTCTGACCTGCCGTACCGGGCAGAAAGACCGTAATGCCAAACTGTGGGAGGCACCTTTGGCTGCTCCTATCCACCAACTGGTCGGAATAAACAGCTTGTACTATGACCATCTGCCTCACAATCTGTATGGAAAGGTCGATTTCGGGGGCATGGAATACGCCTGGAACAATTGGGCGGACGTACTAACCCCGTCTGTCGGAACAGATGTTTGGGCTGTGTATGCGGACCAGTTTTATAAGGGAGCTGCTTCCGTGATACACCGTAGATTGGGTAAAGGAACGGCCACCTATATCGGAACGGATACCGATGACGGGAAATTGGAGAAAGAAGTAGTACGTCGTGTATATAAGGAAGCCGGCGTATCGACTGAAGATTTACCATACGGAGTAGTGAAGGAATGGCGGGATGGTTTTTACATCGCTTTGAATTATACATCGGACATTCAGGAAATAGCCATTCCTGATGAGACGGAGATATTGATCGGCAGTGCACGCCTCGAACCTGCAGGAGTAGTGGTGTGGAAGGAACAGTCAGACGACAGGCATAAATAATCAAATAAACGGGAATTAAAAGAACAAGGAATCTTTTATATTAATCAATTGAAAATAGCATGAAAAATAAATGGTGTGTTAATGTTGTGTTTTTATTCTTTTTAGTGGGGATATGTGTATGCGCTTGTACACAGGATTCTAATTCTTCAAACAACAGTCGTTGGACGGAAGAGAAGATACAAGAATGGTATGACAATCAGCCTTGGCTGGTAGGTTGCAATTATATTCCGGTAACGGCAATCAATCAGATAGAAATGTGGAGTGCGGATACTTTCGATCCTGAACAGATTGAGAAAGAACTATCATGGGCGCATGAACTGGGCTTTAATACCTTACGCGTTTTCTTGAGCAGTGTCGTATGGCAAAATGATGCGGCAGGAATGAAGAAACGTATGGATGATTTTTTGAATATTTGCGGGCAATATTCAATCCGCCCTATGTTTGTGTTCTTTGATGATTGTTGGAATCCGGAGTCGGCTTATGGCAAGCAACCGGAACCGAAGACGGGTGTACATAATTCCGGCTGGGTGCAGGACCCTTCGTGTAGTTTGCGTAAAGACACACTGACGTTGTATCCTTTTCTGCAAGAGTATGTAAAAGATATTGTTCGAACCTATGCTAACGATGACCGGATATTGATGTGGGATTTGTATAATGAGCCGGGGAATAGTAAACACGAGGAAACTTCTTTGCCCTTATTGACGAATGTCTTTCGTTGGGTGCGCGATTGTAAACCGTCACAACCGATTACTGCCGGTGTATGGGACTATAATTCGCCCCGGAAGAATGTCCTGAATGCGTTTGTGTTGAATCATTCGGACATCATCTCTTATCATAATTACGATAATGAGGAACGGCATGGCGAATGTATCAAATTTCTGAAGATGCTTAACCGTCCGTTGATCTGTACCGAATATATGGCCCGTCGCAATGACAGCCGCTTTTGTAATGTTCTTCCTTTGATGAAAAAAGAAAAGGTAGGCGCCATCAATTGGGGATTTGTTGCAGGAAAGACAAATACTATTTTTGCCTGGGATGACGTTATTCCGTCGGGTGAAGAACCGGAATTATGGTTTCATGATATCTATCGTCCTACTGGAGTACCTTATCAGCAGGAAGAAGTCGATTGTATTCAATCCCTGACAGGAAAAAGATAGGATTACGTATTCTTTTTTATCTCTGTTTTTTAGTTTTCATATAGGTTGCTATACTATATTATTTTATTTTTGTATCGTTCTTCTATAATTTGATAACTACTATAATTAAAACCATGAAAAAACTGAAGATTTTATTATTCTTATGTATTGTCGCATGTACGCTTACGGTACAGGCGCAAAAACAATTTACTTTGAACTCTCCGGATGGAAAGCTTCAAACGACGATTACCGTAGGTGATAAGCTGACTTATGACATCCACTGTAACGGACGGCAGATCCTTGCTCCTTCTCCGATTTCGATGACATTGGATAACGGAGAAGTCTGGGGAGAGAAAGCAAAGTTGTCCGGCACTTCCGGGAAAAAAGTAGATCAGATGATTCCTTCTCCTTTCTATCGTGCCAGTGAATTGAGAGACCACTATAATGAACTGACTCTTCGGTTTAAAAAAGACTGGAATGTCGAGTTTCGTGCATACAATGATGGTATTGTTTACCGCTTTGTCAGCCGTGCGAAGAAACCTTTCAACGTGGTAGATGAAACAGTAGATTATCATTTCCCATCCGATATGGTAGCTTCTGTACCTTATGTAAAAACAGGAAAGGACGGTGATTATAACTCTCAATATTTCAATTCATTCGAAAATACTTATACTACCGATCCATTATCGAAGCTGAATAAAAAACGTTTGATGTTTTTGCCATTAGTCGTGGATGCCGGTGAAGGCGTTAAGGTTTGTATCACAGAATCCGATTTGGAGAATTATCCCGGCCTCTATTTGTCTGCTATTGAAGGAGAAAATCGGTTGACGGGACGTTTCGCTCCATACCCCAAGAAGATGATGCAGGGCGGACACAATCAACTTCAAATGTTGGTGAAAGAGCATGAAGCTTACATTGCCAAAGTAGATAAACCCCGGAATTTCCCGTGGCGCATGAGCATTGTTACCACTTCCGATAAGGATTTGGCAGCAAGCAACTTGAGCTATTTGTTGGCTGCCCCTTCCCGTCTGACGGATCTTTCATGGATCAAACCCGGCAAAGTAGCATGGGACTGGTGGAATGCCTGGAATTTGGATGGCGTTGATTTTGTGACCGGAGTAAATAATCCGACTTATAAAGCCTACATTGATTTTGCTTCTGCGAACGGTATTGAATATGTGATACTTGACGAAGGCTGGGCGGTAAATCTGCAAGCGGATTTGATGCAAGTGGTGAAAGAGATTAATCTGAAAGAATTGGTAGATTATGCAGCCTCCAAAAATGTGGGTATTATTCTTTGGGCCGGTTATTATGCTTTCGAACGTGATATGGAGAACGTTTGCCGTCATTATGCCGACATGGGAGTAAAAGGTTTTAAGGTCGATTTTATGGATCGTGACGATCAGCTTATGACTGCATTCAATTATCGGGCTGCCGAAATGTGTGCTAAATACAAACTGATCCTCGACTTGCACGGAACGCACAAACCGGCCGGTTTGAATCGTACTTACCCGAATGTATTGAACTTTGAAGGTGTCAATGGTCTGGAACAGATGAAATGGAGCCCGGCTTCGGTGGACCAGGTGAAGTATGACGTGATGATTCCTTTCACTCGTCAAGTATCCGGTCCGATGGACTACACTCAAGGGGCGATGCGCAATGCTTCGAAAGGTAACTATTATCCTTGCAATTCAGAACCGATGAGTCAGGGAACTCGTTGCCGCCAACTTGCTCTGTATGTTGTATTTGAATCTCCTTTCAATATGTTGTGTGATACGCCGAGCAACTATATGCGCGAACCGGAATCAACAGGATTTATTGCTGATGTTCCGACAGTGTGGGATGAAAGTATCGTGCTTGATGGTAAGATGGGAGAGTATATCGTAACAGCACGCCGGAGTGGAAATGTCTGGTATGTAGGTGGAATCACCGATTGGACGGCACGTGACATCGAAGTGGATTGCTCTTTCCTGGGTGGTAAGACGTATGACGCTACATTGTTTAAAGACGGAGCAAATGCTCACCGGATCGGGCGTGATTATAAATGTGAATCCATCCGGATAAAAAATGACAGTAAGTTGAAGATTCATTTGGCACCCGGAGGTGGGTTTGCTTTGAAGATTAAGTAAACAACCACTTTACACACTACATTGTCTATTAAATCTTGAAATAGATTTGATATATCTGCAATAGGTTGGATAAGGGTGCGTCCCCACCCTTATAAACGAAGAATAACCCTCGTTACAACTATCTGTAGCGAGGGCTATTACATTAAAAAGAGAGTTCTGGCACATTCCTGTCAGATTCTTATAAGCAAGTCGATTGGGAGGATCACCCTGTAATGACGATGATAGGCAGGGAGGTGTCAGGATAAAGCCGCAATACCTGTCCCTATCAAATTGGCATTATTCATGCTTTTGATATCAACCTCTACATCTTCCAAACCAAACAAACTGAAAAGCTCCCGTAATTTTTCCATGACAATGATGTTATAGTTCTTGTCTTTTCTGTTCTTGCTCCAAAAAAGACTGCCTTCGGCAACCAGGCAAATTTTTCGTATATTCTTGTTGTATGACTTCAACAACATGATAAGCCCTGTCAGTGAAGCTGCAACTAACTGTGCTGATCTACTATATATCCACTGTGCTACTTCTACATACACCTCCTTATAAATATCGGGATAATTCATAATAGAGGTGAGCTTTTGTGCATCAAACTTTTCTTCGAACTCCTCCAATGGGAAAGTTGTTTTTAGAATATCTCCTAGGTACATACCGGATACAGCTTTTTCGAAACGTTGTTTTCCCGGATTCCCGGAGATTCCATCCACTGTATTATCTACTGCAGTGAGAAACGGCGGATGAAAATTGCCGGATTCCAGATTGACGGGAATCAATCCATCTACTTTATGTGACGGATTTAATTTTTTAATTTTGTCAGCCGGAATAAAAGTTGCCATATTGGTGCCTGTTCCTACAATCAGACCTATATACGCATCGTAACTACTGTCGGTAAGTCCGGCAAATAAACTGGCAACAGTGTCATTGAGCACTTTTATGTTCGTAAACTTGATTTTATTTCTTTCATTCAGATAGTCGAGTAAAGGTTTTCCAACAACTTCTCCGATCATCTCTTTTATATCAACTCCTTTGGTCCAACGTAGCAGTTTGGCATCTCCACCTGGGATGGACTCTGTCGGATAAGAAAAACAATATCCAATAGGCATCTCTTTTTCCCGTTTTATTCCGGTTATCATATCTGCCATTTCTTTGAACAACTCCTCTCGGGTATAACCAGGAGTTTTCATAATCGACATGTCCTTTTTCCAACCATTGTTAGGATGAATGGTGGGAGGCATTTTGCTGAAGTCAACGATTGCTACCCGGTAATTCGTTCCTCCCAAGTCGAGTACTAATGATTTGCCATTGATACCACTTGCTTTCGGAGTGATGAAAGTGGGAATGCATTGTATCTCTGCATTTTCAGTGTTCAAACCTTCTTCTACTTTCGCTTTAAATGAGCGAGCAATCTCTTTGAGCTGCTCATTATCTAACTGAAAAATATTTTTCTCCATGATATTATTTTTATTGTATAGAATATGTTTATGTATGAATAACAACTGAAGAGGAATTTTGCTCGTTAGGTATACGGTATATGGATCCAATCGGATTCCTGGATTTATCTCTTTCTTTTTGCTCTTTTCCTTTTTGCTCTTTCTTAAAAAAATGCTGAATTCAGTTTACTTACGCACACTTTCTCCTGTCGCCTATTTTTGGTTCTTCGTCAAATTTGGTGGTACTTCTTCTATTGTGAATAAAGAATCTTGGCTCTCAGTAGTTTACTTCCTGCCCTATTGTACATCTGCCTTTTTAGCGCTTTAATTTTATTCACTGTCCCCTCCAGTAATCCATTACTGAAGGGGAGATCAATAGCTGCCTGTACTGCCTCCCAGTCTTTTTCAATACCATATGCAAAGTTCGTCAGTGCCATATTCCGTGTTGCCTTCGCTTTTTCAATCCACTTTCTAATATCCTTATCATAAGTGTTCCCATT
>NZ_GG774807.1:0-14983 GCF_000163675.1 Bacteroides sp. D22
AAAGGTAATAGGACCAGAAAGGACTGCTACGGAAAAGACCAAGGCCTAAAGGGAGAAGTAGGTCCTGAGGGGAATGGATACCAAGGCTGGAAGCCGAAACTTTATAACGACGACCACCATCAAATATGAAAAGAACCGAATCAAAATGGTTAGACTCGGAAAAAAGGCTACGTAGTTTATCACTTTCGCTAGAAAATACTAATACTGAACACATTATGGATTAAGATTGTAATGAAGACACAAAGGTAGGAAGGAAAAGAAGGGAAACAAACACGCACGTGACCGAATGCTTACTTCCCACGGTCGTGGTAATATCTTCTCACGGCCGTGGGAAGATCCTACCACAGCCGTGGAGAGATCTCGTCACGGCCGTGGAGAATTAGCAATATCGGTGCTTTAGGGGAACAATAGCGGCACCCTGGTTGAACAATAACGGTGTCTTAGCGGAATAATGCAGGCTTGGTAAATAAGGGATAATAGCTGCATAGTGTAGTTTTAAACAATAATAGGCTGACAATAAAAGACGGAAATCTTTATTGTCAGCCTATTGTCAGCTTCTATTGTCAGTAGGTAATAGCTTGAAAACAATCACTTTATGAAGCCATATCTCTTGGCCTGACAATAAAAACCATTTTTTATAAATTTTCAATGTAGCCTAAGTTCAACTTAGCCTCAAATTATATATGGAATGGTATTACCTATCGAATCTGAATACTGCACGTTTGCAAGTCATTTTCATTTGAACTGTTTCCGTAAAGTATCTTATATGTTCCGCTTAAAGGACGTATGGTATTGGTCGCTGTATCGAACCATTCGAAAGAATCGTAAGGAAGCTCTATACTGACGTTCTGTGTTTTACCTTTAGCAATGTTGACCCGTTGGAAACCACGAAGAGTTTTTTGTGGACCTTCTTTGTCGTCGGGACGGCAGATGTACACTTGCACCACTTCTTCACCGTCTCTCTGTCCGACGTTACTTACCGGGATGGTAAGGATTGCCTTTTCGCCTTTGTTTAATTTCGATTGGTTCAGGGTCGCTTTTCCATAAGAGAAACGGGTATAACTTAAACCGTAGCCGAATGGATAAAGAGGTGTTTCCGTCATAAAACGGTAGGTACGCCCTTTCATCGAATAATCTTCATAATCCGGCAATTGTTGTATGCTTTTATAGAAGGTGATAGGCAGACGTCCGGCAGGATTGTAATCTCCGAAAAGAACATCGGCAACGGCTGTTCCACCTGCCTGTCCGGGATACCATGCTTGTAGAATCGCATCACAACTTTGAGTTTCGGGTACGATAGCCATCGCCGAACCGGAGAAATTAACAAATACCGTTTTCTTTCCATTCTTTTTCAATAGAGCGAGCACTTCGCGCTGGATGGCGGGCAATTCGATTTCCGTACGGTCGCCACCTTTGAATCCGGGATCAGATACCCGCATCGATTCTCCTTCCAACAGGGGAGAGATACCTCCGGCGAAGATGACTACATCTGCATTTTTCAACTTGTTTAGAACTTCGCGCGCATCCATTGGAGTCTGTTTAGCCAGATCGAAATGAAGTGTAGGGTTGTCTTTTACTTGAATAAAATGCAATTGAATGTCATAACTCTTTCCAGCTTCATAATTGAACGAATACAGGTTGGTGTGATTCTTGATATTGGTTGCTTCCGCTATCTGCTTGCCGTTGAGGAATAAGGTAACTCCTCCATTCGTCATCACGCGGAAAGTGGCGGCGCCGGAATCTGTCGGACGGAAAGTAGAACGATAGATGGCGGTGAAATTCTTCAATCCTACACCCGGAGCAAATACGGTAGAACCTTCTGCGCTGAAATGGAAAGGAGTAGTCAGACGGTCGGTTGCGGCAATCTTGCCTTTATATTCGCGGTTATTCCAATAGGTGGCGCTGAATCCGGCCTTTCCGTCGATACTGCATTGGTTGAACAAGCTGTGCAGGGTGGTATCGTTCGTGTATCCGCACACAGGTTCGTAGATGATTTGTGCGTCGGGAAGTTTGGCGCGTATTCCTTCCAGTAAAGTTACGGTGTGTGAAGGGAAACCGTTGTAATTACCCCATTGCATCACCGAGTCGTTGGCGTTGGGGCCGATCACTGCGACTTTCATTTGACGGTTTAATGGAAGGATATTGTTCTTGTTCTGAAGCAATACCAGACTTTCATGCGCCATTTTCAGTGCCAGTTCTTTATGCTTGGGGCAGTCGATAACAGAATAAGGAATGTTACTCCACGGATGAGTCGGATTCATTTCTCCCAGTTCGAAGCGGGCTTTCAGCAATCTTTTGACTGATGTGTTGATTTTCTCTTCCGAAATCAGACCTTTTTTCACGGCATCGGTGATACTTTTGAAGTTACCGCCACATTCGAGGTCTGTTCCGTTTAAAACAGCGTCGGCAGAAGCGTGGACGGCATCGGGATGCGTTTCATGTTTTTTGCGTTGGAAGAAATCTCCGATTGCTCCGCAGTCGGTTACTACGATTCCCTTGAATCCCCAATCGTTACGGAGAATTTGGGTTAACAGACGATTGCTGCCACAGCAGGGATCGCCCTCAAAACGGTTGTAAGCGCACATCACTTCTTTTACTCCTGCCTTTTGTACCAGTTCTTTGAAAGCTGGAAGGTAAGTTTCCCATAAATCTCTGGGAGCAATGTTCTCTGCATTGAAGCTGTGGCGGTTCCATTCCGGTCCCGAGTGAACGGCAAAGTGTTTGGCGCAGGCGTGAAGTTTGTCGTATTCGGCATCTTCCGGTCCTTGCAGACCTCTGACTACTGCCATTCCCATGCGTCCGCTCAAATAAGGGTCTTCGCCGTATGTTTCCTGTCCCCGTCCCCAGCGAGGGTCGCGGAATATATTGACGTTGGGAGTCCACATGGTCAATCCCTGATAACGTTTATACTGTCCTCTTTCATTGAACTGGCGGTTCTTGGCACGTGCTTCGTCGGATACGGCATCAAAGACTTCATATAGTAATTCGTCGTTGAAAGAAGCTGCCATACCTATGGCTTGCGGAAAAACAGTAGCCAGTCCGGCACGGGCAACGCCATGAAGGGCCTCGTTCCACCATTCATACGGCTTAATGCCAAGCCGGGGAATAGCCGGCGAGTTGTTTTGCATCAATGCTACTTTTTCTTCTAATGTGAGGCGTTGAAGTAAATCGTCCGCCCGTTGTTCCGCAGTCAGCTTCGTGTCCTGATAGGGATACTTGCTGGGTTGTTGTGCCTGTACATTTACCCCTTGAATTCCGATAAGACAGGCAATGATCCATTGCTTTTTCATTTTCTAGTTCTTTTGGTTTTTAGATTTGAGGCTGCAATAGTACGCGCTTTTCATTATTTTTGTGGGGATTATCCGGTAGAAAAGGAGGAATTCTTCACTTTTTCCTCTCTTTGTATTCTGATGGCGTAATTCCTATCACTTTCTTGAAGCATTTGCTGAAATACTTCGGATCGTTGAACCCCGTCATATATGCTACCTGCGAGAAGTTGTATTCGTCGCTGTCAATCAACTGGACGGCACGTTTGATACGTATTTCCCGTATAAAGTCCACAGGTGTCAGTCCGACGATTGATTTTAATTTCCGGTAGAAGATGGTACGGCTAAGCATCAGTTGTTCTGCAAACTGGTCAATGGTTAGTTCGGCATTGTCCATCTGCTCTTCCATGTATGCCATTACTTTCTCCATAAATTGCTCGTCGTACGGAGTAATTTGCGGTTGCGAAGGAGTGAGAAGATCTGGAGAAGAGGCAGTCTTTCCTTCCATCAGCCTGTTCATATAAATTTCCTGCAATGCTTTGCGCTGGCGTAGCAGGGAAGCGATACGAGTTTTTAGATAAGTGGCACTGAAAGGTTTGGTGATGTAATCGTCAATACCTTGTTCCAATCCGGCGATGCGATCGTCCAAAGAAGCCTTCGCTGATAACACAATGATGGGGATATGGCAAATATTATTGTTTTCTTTGATTTGCCTGATCATCTCTAAACCATCCATCACAGGCATCATGACATCACTGATAATCAGGTCCGGCAAATCGTCAACAGCATGCTGCAATCCTTCTTCACCGTTGGAAGCGGTTATCACTGTGTAGTTCTCCGATAGAATGTTCTTCAGAAAAGCTTTCAACTCTTCATTATCTTCTACTACCAATATGGAGAAGCCATCCGAATGATTCTCAAGCTCTTCTTTTTCCTCCATCTCTTCCGGTGCTTTCATGCTGTCAACCGGATGAGGCGTTGAACTTTGGCTGTCGTTCAGGATAAACTCTACCTGCACATCTTCTTCGAAAACCTCCCGTTGTAAAGGCAAACTTACGGTGAAACGACTGCCTACTCCCGGCTGACTGTCCACTGTAATAGTGCCATGATGCATTTCCACCATCTCTTTCACCAAAGATAATCCGATGCCGGAAGAAGGTTGCAGAATATTCTGTTTGACCAATGATTCGAAACGTTGGAACAAAGAATGTTGCTTTTCTACTGCAATTCCGATTCCTTCGTCTGCCACTTCTATCTCTATCGTCTTTTCTTTCGTCGTCATATTGACCGTTATTGATTTATCGGCAGGTGTATATTTGAATGCGTTGGAAAGCAGATTGAAGAATATCTTTTCAAATTTATCTCTGTCCACCCAGCTATACACCGATTGGATGGTAGAGGTCAACTGATAGTTTATATTCTTTTCTTCGGCTATCGATTTAAAGCTACTCATCACCTTTTGCAAAAGTGGAATCAAATCGGTCTCTTCAATCAATAGTTTCATCTTTTGATTCTGAATCTTGCGAAAATCCAGAATCTGATTCATCAGCCGGAGCATGCGTTCTGTATTCTGATGTACCAGAGTCAAGTGTTCACGGGCGGAAGGAGAAAGAGGTTCATTCTCCAACACCTCTGTCACAGGGCTGCTGATTAGTGTCAGCGGAGTGCGTAACTCATGAGATATGTCAGTAAAAAATCGCAGTTTGATATTTGCCAATTGTTGCTCCATATCTACTCTGTGGCGTAACCGGTAGATGTAAAACAACACATATACGATACTTGCCGTGAAAAGTATAAACAGAATGAAATAGAGCAACCATGCCCAATATGTTTCCCAAAAGGTGGGGAGTACATGTATTTGCAGAGTCCGTACATTGTCTACCCAAACTCCCTCACTGTTTGTAGATTTTATCTGCAACTGGTACTTGCCGGCAGGCAAATTGATGTAACTTGCAGAACGGTTATTGTCAGCTTCATTCCATTCATCCTCTAGCCCTTGCAGGCGATAGGCATATAGAATCCCCTTCGGATTGACGTAATCAAGCGCAGCAAACTGGAAAGTAACATTCCTTTGCGACGGCTCCAGTTCCAGTTCTTCCAGATCGTCGATAGAATGAGCGGTGGAATGTCCTTGAATCTTGAGTCCTGTAAATACAATGGGAGGAACATAACCACTTTTCCGCATCTTTTCTGGAGAAACTTCCAGAAAACCTTTATCAGTTCCCAATACAATTTGATTGCGGGCATTGATAATAGGAAGAGCTTCGGAGAAGTTGAACTCTTGGTAGATGGAACTCAATTCATAATTCTCAAATGTTTCTTTGACAGGATTGAATTTGGAAAGAGCAATTTCCGAAACAACCCATAATTGATTCTGCGCATCTTCAATCATCGATAGTGCCAGGTCGGAAGCCAATCCGTCGTTCTTGTCATAGTTCTTGAATTGGATATTCTCGCTAAGTAAGTTGGGAGATATCACTTTGTTTACGCCTCCGGTAAAACTAATCACATAAGTGGTTTTATTTTTGTCTGTATAAATGTGCATGATATCGTTGGCATTAAGACTGTTTTTATCTCCCGGCCTGCGGATATTCCGGTAGAATTTAATCTCTTCCAGCCGTTCGAAGTTGTTCGAGAATGTAAGCAATCCATTAGTCGTTCCCACTAGAATGACTCCTCCCGGAGCTTCGGTGATATTACGTACTTTCATTCCGTAAGCTATGGGGTAGTTTCTTAATTCATTATTGCTATGGATAAATGAGGTTTTTCCATCTTTTGTTTGTGTCAGCAAATTTAACCCGCCTCCATAACACCCCACCCAGATATTATTGCGACTATCCTGAAAGATTGTATAAATGCTATTGCTGCTTAAACTGTAAGGATCATTGGGCTGGTGCTCAAAATGGTGAATAGAGTAATGATTTTCTCTTGCTTTTTGGTTTACTCCTATCTTTGGGGAAACTCCTGTGCTTTTTAGTTGGAAGAGACCGATATCTTTTGTCCCCAACCAGATATTTCCTTCTTTATCTTCCAGAATAGAATATACTCCATTAAAGAAAGCTTGCTTTTCTTTTGTGATATTCCCTTGTTTGGATAAATATCCCACCAGGCTGCCATCCGGTGCAAATATTTGAATATAATTAGACTTCGATGCGGTCCAAAGGCGATTATGACTGTCTTGCAGGAATGCCCGTGTTTCCGCCTCGTAATCAGTCAAATTGAATTGATAACTTTGTGGAAAGAAACATAACTTTTCTACGCCGCGTGCTGTCGCAAACCAGCAGTTTCCCTGATTATCCAATGTATAATACCTGACTAACGGACTGAAAATGGATTTGGGATTATTGATGTCTGTAAGAAGCGGTTTGAGAGTTTTTTCTTTTCTGTCGTAATAGCAGAAGTTTCCTTCTGTGGGGAGTAGCCATAGGTTGTTGGCATTATCTTCAAATATAAGTTTGCGACTTTTGCGTCCATGCTTGATAATTTCATCTTTGGGAGTGAACAGATGTTCTTTCTCATTGGTCGCTAGATTAAGACGGACGATACCAGGATCTTTTGAAAAGATCCAGATCTCTCCTTGACAATCCTGATAGACGGATTCTACAAAGTTAGAAGTCTGTGTAGCGGTGCGGATATCGATTTGCTGGAAACTGTTTTGGGGAATAGAATACAATATCAGTCCATTGTCTGTTCCCAATGCCAACATATCTTTCCCTATCGTAGTAACATTGTTTATCTTATCGTGCGGATAAGGAATATCTACAAATTTCAGCTTTTTAGTATGAAAATCATACCTGGCTAACTTATCATTCTCTGCGATCAGATAGATACTTTCTTTTATTTGAGTGATAAATTGAAAAGGAAAGTCGGTATCCAACGTTTTCTTTCCTATGATGGAAACGCCTTTGTCCGTCAATATCCATTCATCTTCTTCAGAGTCTTGGTAAACGTTAAATATCTGGTCACCTTTCAGGTTGTGATTCGAAGGTGCATAAAGTGTGATACCTTCTCCCTTTTTACATAGTTGTTCGTCTACTCTGAAGGCATATCCGTTTTCACAGAGAATCCAGGCAATCCCTTTCTCCAATGAATAGATACGTGTAACATAATTAGTTTGTTTCGTGGAAAGTTCAATAGGTTGAAGCACATCAATAAACTTCTCGGACTCTACATCAAAAAGGCAAGCTTGCCCATCGTAAGTGGGGCACCATATATCTCCGTATTTGCTTTCTGAAATAGTTCCCATACGATTACTTCCGAATGCGTATTTACTCTCTTGTGAAGTTTTGTAAGTCTTAAACGTGTAGCCGTCAAACTTGTTAAGCCCATTCCAGGTACTAAACCAGATGAGTCCTTTCTGATCTTGCAATATGTTCATTACTACTCCTTGGGCAAGACCGTCACTCACCGAAAAATGTTTCACCTGGCAGATCGGTTGAGCAATTAGAGTGATCGCTATTGTTAGAAAAAGAAATAAAGTATGGAGCCGTTTCATAGTAGTTGCTTTAATGTTTATAGCAAAAATAGATAAAACAATGCAGAATAGAAAGTTCGATAAGTGGTTTGAACAAATTATACTCGTTTTTGCTTATTTTTTCCTCTTCTTACTATATAGTATTGATCTCGCTTCTTTGTTTTGGAAAAGTGAAATGAATAATATTCGTTAAAAAAATCCTCTTTATAATCTTATTCAGAATATAAAGAGGATAATTTTATTGACAAGAGTTGCATGGGGTATGGTGAGATGAAATCATAATTGGGGAATAATTGCACAAGACTTTCACAAGTATCCTCCTGCCAATGCCTAAAATCATGACAAAGCTAATTAAATAGTTTTTTGAATAGCAATGTTTATTAATTTATCTTATGGAATTTATGAAATTTTTAATATATTGAAGATATTTTGTGTCAACTTTCCATAACTCGCTGATTTTGCTTATGTTTGTAGGTAAAATAAAGAAAGAAGTGAATGAACATGTCTACGCAGCTATTATATAATGATTTTCCTACTTTTTTGCGGAAATATTTTCCTTACAAGGTACAAAAGATTTCATTGAACGCAGGTTTCACTTGTCCTAATCGTGACGGAACAAAAGGATGGGGCGGATGTACATATTGCAATAACCAGACTTTTAATCCGGATTACTGCCGGACAGAGAAGTCTATCACTACCCAATTGGAAGAAGGGAAATGCTTTTTTGCCCATAAATATCCGGAAATGAAGTATTTGGCTTACTTTCAGGCCTATACCAATACGTATGCCGAACTGGAAGGCTTGAAGCGTAAATATGAAGAAGCGTTGACGGTAGACGGGGTGGTCGGATTGGTAATAGGTACACGCCCCGATTGTATGCCGGAGAGTTTGTTGCGTTACTTGGAAGAATTGAACAAACATACTTTCCTTATGGTTGAATATGGGATCGAGAGCACTTGCGACGAAACCTTAAAACGCATTAACCGGGGGCATACTTATGCCGATACGGTGGAAGCCGTCCGGCGGACAGCCGCCTGTGGTATCCTGACAGGCGGACATATCATCCTCGGACTTCCGGGAGAAACGCATGATACGATGGTGGCACAAGCGGAAATACTTTCCGATCTGCCTTTAGCTACACTCAAGATCCATCAGTTACAATTGATTCGTGGTACACGAATGGCGCATGAGTATGATGAAGCTCCTGATGGTTTTCATTTGTTTAACGAGGTGGAGGAATACATTGATCTGGTGATTGATTATGTAGAACATCTTCGTCCCGATATAGTTGTGGAGCGTTTTGTTTCCCAATCTCCTAAAGATTTATTAATAGCTCCGGACTGGGGATTGAAAAATTATGAATTTGTAGCGCGTTTACAAAAAAGAATGAAAGAAAGAGGTGCTTATCAAGGTAAGAAGTATAGGGATTCGGAAAAAAGGATTATTTTTGCAGACGATAAACTTACCACTGAATAAATAGCTGTTTGAGCGGAATATAGATGGTGGAAGAAATATAAATGGATTTGAAGAATGGAACATAAAACAAGAATTAAAGGAAATGTCCACTATGTGGGAGTGAATGACCGTAACAAGCACAGATTTGAAGGGATGTGGCCATTGCCCTATGGAGTTTCATATAACTCTTATCTGATTGATGATGAAATGGTGGCATTGGTGGATACGGTAGATATTTGTTATTTTGAAGTCTACTTGCGCAAGATCAAGCAAGTGATTGGAGAACGTCCTATTAATTATTTGATTATAAACCACATGGAACCGGATCATTCGGGATCTATCCGACTGATTAAGCAACATTATCCGGAAATTATTATCGTGGGTAACAAGCAGACCTTCGGTATGATTGAAGGTTTCTATGGTGTAACCGGCGAACAGTATCTGGTAAAGGAAGGTGATTTCTTAGCTTTGGGACATCATAAACTGCGTTTTTATATGACTCCGATGGTGCATTGGCCGGAAACGATGATGACTTTTGATGAAACGGACGGCGTTCTTTTCTCCGGCGACGGATTCGGATGCTTTGGCACTGTAGATGGCGGATTCCTGGATACGCGGATCAATGTGGATAAGTATTGGGGGGAAATGGTTCGTTACTACTCTAACATCGTAGGCAAATACGGAAGCCCCGTGCAAAAAGCTTTGCAAAAATTGGGTGGACTACCTATTTCTGCTATCTGTTCTACACATGGACCGGTATGGACAGAGAATATTGCCAAGGTAATTGGTATCTATGACCGTTTGAGTCGTTATGATGCAGACGAAGGTGTTGTTATTGCTTATGGAAGCATGTATGGAAATACGGAGCAAATGGCGGAAGCTATTGCAGAAGAGCTTTCGGCACAGGGTGTTAAGAACATTGTCATGCATAATGTGACAAAGAGCCATCCTTCTTATATTATAGCGGATATTTTCCGTTACAAGGGATTGATTATCGGTTCTCCCACTTATAGCAATCAGATATTCCCGGAAGTGGAAGCGCTGCTCTCAAAGATTCTGTTGCGTGAGGTGAAGGGACGCTATTTGGGTTATTTCGGTTCTTTCACATGGGCAGGTGCTGCTGTGAAACGTCTGGCAGAGTTTGCGGAAAAGAGCAAATTCGAATTGGTCGGTGATCCGGTGGAGATGAAACAGGCAATGAAGGACCTGACTTATACTCAATGCGAAAATCTGGCACGTGCCATGGCGGATCGTTTGAAGAAAGATCGTTAAAACTGTGAATGAGATAATAATTTATTAACTAACCTATAAAACAATCGACTTATGAGACTTATTATTCAGCCGGACTATCAGTCCGTATCTCTGTGGGCTGCACATTATGTTGCTGCTAAAATAAAAGCTGCCAATCCAACCCCCGAAAAACCATTTGTATTGGGCTGCCCCACCGGATCTTCTCCTCTGGGTATGTATAAAGCTTTGATCGACCTGAATAAGAAAGGAATCGTTTCCTTCCAGAATGTGGTAACATTCAACATGGACGAATATGTAGGATTGCCAAAAGAACATCCGGAAAGCTATTATTCTTTCATGTGGAATAACTTTTTCGGTCATATCGACATCAAACCGGAGAATACGAATATTCTGAATGGTAATGCTCCGGATTTGGATGCAGAGTGTGCACGTTATGAAGAAAAGATCAAGTCATACGGTGGTATCGATCTGTTCATGGGCGGTATCGGTCCTGACGGACATATTGCGTTCAACGAACCGGGATCTTCATTGACTTCACGCACTCGTCAGAAAACATTGACGATGGATACCATCATTGCTAATTCCCGTTTCTTCGATAATGACATCAACAAAGTTCCTAAGACTTCTTTGACAGTGGGAGTGGGTACTGTGCTTTCTGCAAAAGAAGTGATGATTATTGTAAACGGTCATAACAAAGCTCGTGCTTTGTATCATGCAGTAGAAGGTGCTATCACGCAGATGTGGACAATCAGTGCATTGCAAATGCATGAAAAAGGTATTATTGTTTGTGATGATGCTGCTACGGCGGAATTGAAAGTAGGTACTTACCGTTACTTCAAAGATATCGAGTCTGCTCATTTGGATCCGGAATCTTTGATTAAGTAAGCATAAAAAACTGATTCTATAAAAAGAGAATGGGCTGCATCAGTGTTGAATTGATTGCAGCCCATTTTGTATGTTAGAGATAGCTGTCTGCGGAATTAATTCTCTTCCAGCCAGCCTTTTCCCTGTCGGACGATTTCCAGTTCGTTATCCGTGCATTTCACTACCGTTGAAGGTTCTATACCTCCGATACCGCCGTCAATGACCAGATCAACGATGTCGCCGAACTTTTCATCTATAAGCTCGGGATCAGTCATATATTCCAAGTCCTCGTGCTCTTCGTATGGCAGTGTGGTGGTCATAATGGGAGCGTCCAGCAGGCGTGCGATTTCACGGCTGATGTTGTTGTCCGGCATACGGATACCTACTTCTTTCCGGTTGCGGAAGATTTTCGGTAACCGGTTGGTGCCGTTCAAAATAAAGGTAAATGGCCCCGGAAGATTATGCTTCATCAGTTTGAATACGTTATTGTCTACTTTCGCGTACTCGCTGATACTGCTTAAGTCATAACAGATGATAGACAGATTGTTTTTTCGAGGGTCTATCTCTTTAATCCGGCAGATCCGTTCTATGGCACGTTCCTTCAGACCATGGCAGCCGATGGCGTACATCGTATCGGTAGGATAGATGATAAGTCCGCCGTCATTCAGGATATCGATGATTCGTTGTAAATCCTGCGGGTTATTGTTTTTATCATATAGTTTCAGTAGCATATTAAAAGCTTCATCCCTTCCCTCTCGCAAAGGAGAAGGAGGAGGGACGAGTGGGTTAAATGGTTATTATTTTCTCTTTTTATTTGAGTTTCTTTTTCAAGAAATCCAGTGCCTTTTCCGCAGCTTTCTCTGTGACTTTCTGTTTGATTGAATCTTTGTTGGCGGTAGCGGCAGAGTCCAGGCCAAGTTTCTGTCCGAGTTTGCTGATTGCTTCATCGGCTACGGCTTCGACAGCTTGGTTGGCCATGCTCTTAGTATCTACGCTGACTTTCGGAGAGGTGAACGAACCTCCGATTTTCAAGTCAAGAGTCATTAACTTAGAGATATTGCCTACGGATGCGGGCAGTTTCACTTTACCGGAATAGTCGATGGTTTGATCGAGTCCTGTGCTGCCGGAAAGATTCAGTGTGTAGTCTCCCATCTTGATATCAAACGGTTTGGTTTCTACGCGGCCGTCTTTGATGGTGAAATCCAATGTCATGTCTTTCACTTTCATGTCTTTCAGGCTGGGTTGCTTCACGGCATCGGCTATCTGGTCGATTGCTTTTACTCCGCTTAAACTAAGGTCGCGGGTGGAAAGACTACCGTCACCCTGCATCGTATTCAGTACGGGGCTCATGGCTGCATCCAAATCTGTCAGGACGTTGATGCTTCCGGAGAAATTACCTTTCAGGTTTTCGAAGATAGGAGCCATTTTCTGCACCATATCCAGTTCTTTGTATGCTTGTGCAAAACCGATATTGGAGAGCTTGAATCCGGCTTTCATTTCCGGCTTCTTTATGTTGGCGGTGGAGTAGTAGCCGTTCATCACTACATTACCACCCATGGTGTTCATGGAAAGGTTTTTCATATCCACTTTGCCATCTTTTACAACAAGTTTGCCATTCATATTATTGAAAGACATCTTGTCGAATAACACCTGTTTCAGGTTAGCGTCCATTTGGAAGTCGATGTTACGGGGAACTTCAACAATACCTGTGGCGGCTGTAGCTACAGAGTCGGTGGACGCAGCTTCTGATGTGGAGGCTTCATCGGCAGAAGCGGTGATGAAGTCGTTCAGATTGAAGTAGTTGGAACGAATATTCAGGTTTCCTTTCAATGTGCTACCTTTCAATACATAACCGATGTAGTTTTCAAATCGGCTGTCGGCGGTGATATCGTTTTTTCCGATGTTGACAGTTGTTTCACTCAACTGGAGGTATTTCGGAGTGAAGGTGAAGAGAGACTTTTTAATCTCTACATCCGGCATATCTTTCATTTTGAGTTTCATGCCCGTCAGTCCGATAGTGCCCGAGGCTTGTATACGTTCGTATTCTTCTTTTTCGATGGATGAGAGGCGTCCCGACATTTGCATATCGGCGTCGATGGTACCGTTCAACTCCATGTCTCCAAGCGGGTAGACTTGTTTGATCATACCTAAGTTGAGTACTCCTTTCGCTTCTGCTTTAAAATCCGGATCACTGATCGGTGTTTTCACTGTAGCAGTCAGGCTAAACGGATTTCCGGCAAGGCGGAAACTGAACGGATTGATGTTGACCGTAGTCAGGTCGATATTTCCTCCGGGATTTTGAACGTTGGCACTGATGTTGATTTGATCTACTCCTGCCGGTAGAGCCGGATAGCGGAACATAGCATCCTTGACTTGCATGTCAATATTGAATGCCGGAACGGTGTCTCCTTGCAGGATACCTTTGGCCGTTGCGGTAAGCGTTGCAGTTCCGTCTGTTTTCAGGCTGGAGAATTCTGTGGCGTAAATGGCGGGAATTAATGACAATATTTCCTTGAAGCCTATATCGTTCGTGTTAAGTTTCAAGTCCATGTCGATAGCCGGGTCTTTCAAGGCTACCCAGCCGTCGATGCCTGCCTGAATGGCGTTGAGGCGGATGGTATTGTCTTTTAATGTGTATTTGTTATTGGCAAGGTCAGCATCTACGTCCATCTTGGCGGAGATATTGGCATTTGCCAGGAAAGGGATTCCATTCATCTTGTAGGTGAGTGATTTGGTTTCCGCTTCCAGTTTCAGAGTGGTACGTTCGCTTCCTAAGTCTCCGGCACAAATAGCGTTGAAGTCGCGGATATCAGCATACATCTTTCCTTGTTGATCGTCATAAATCAGATTCATGTTTTTGATAACAAAGCGTTGCAGTTTGACTTTGAAAGGAGAAGAGGCTTCTTCTTCTGCAGGCGTTTCGACTGTTGCTATTGTATCCGGTTTCATGATATCCCAGTTGGCACGTCCGTCCGGCAAGATAATGGCATGTAACTTCGTGTCTTCGATAAATATTTTAGAAATATCGTAACCGCTATCTCCGAAAAGGGAGAATAAGTTGACTGCGGCGGTAACTTCTCCGGCTTGTACAAGGGTGTCATTGGCAAATTCACCCGTACCCTTCAGCCAGAAATCTTCGAGAGTGACAGAAGCCTGTGGAAAATTGCGGAACAGACTAATGTTAAGGTTCTTAAAGTCAAATTGTGCGTTAAGCATCTTGTTGCCTTCTGTTTTTACAATGTCGGCTATCTTTCCTTGGAAGGCGAAAGGAAGAAGGAACATCAGAATGATAATTACTCCTACGGTGATAGCTGCGATTTTCAAACCTTTTTTCATTTGCTTCTATTTTAAGAGTTTGAGATATAATGAAGAGCAAAACTAATAAAACTTTTTGATAATAAGAGATAAAAGAGAAATTTTTAGGGATTCTTATTTTTAAATTAAGCGGAATCCAAAGGACTGGCTTCTGGCTTAATCCGAACTTCCGGTTTTAGTTCAAATCGGTGCAGAAATGAGATAAATGATCATTTTGCGGAGTGCCCTGAAAGGGCTTAATTATATAGCGTAGGGCAACGCCCTACGTAAAAACGACAATCTGAATTTGCGCCCTGAAAGGGCATAATTGTATACGGTTCCGCCCTTTCAGGGCTTGTGGCTGGTGTGTTTTTTTCGT
>NZ_GG774807.1:15083-33381 GCF_000163675.1 Bacteroides sp. D22
GTAAAAACGACAATCTGAATTTGCGCCCTGAAAGGGCATAATTGTATACGGTTCCGCCCTTTCAGGGCTTGTGGCTGGTGTGTTTTTTTCGTAGGGCGTTGCCCTACGCTATATAATTAAGCCCTTTCAGGGCACCCCAATAAATATATAATTGTAAGGCTTTCAGCCTAACTGCAAAATTCCCATTTAACTGCAAAATTCCCATTTAACCGCTAAATTCTCATTTAACCGCTAAATTCTCATTTAACTAATAACCTGTACCGTGATGGATGAAAAAGAATTTACCACAGATCTATAGGTTATACAGAATTTGAGAATTGCCTATAAAGTAATCCTTTTTTCGGATTGATCCGAATCTAGTCTGTAAATATATTTGTGTATGATTCGCCAAAGGAGACAATGGTTCTACAAGGGGTTGTAGGTGGGGGATCCGTTCCTCGGTGAGCAATGCTCTCTTTCTCGGTGAGGAACAGGTCTTTCCTCGGTGAGGAACGGGGTGTTGGTCGGTGAGGAAGAAAACGGACGGTTTCCGTCTTCTTCTTTTATGTAGATTTATTACTTCTTCTTTTTCTTCAGTTCCTCTGCAATTCTCCATTGTAACGCAGCTTCCACTTCTTTTCCGGCTTTTAACAGGGCATCCCCGAAAAGTTCGTGTGCGCTGGCGTGTTCGGGTTTCAGGCTGGTGGCTTTGTCCAGGTCGGCGATGGCGCCTTCTGTGTTTTCTGTTTTTAGTCGGAGCTTTCCACGGTTATAGACTGCTTTAAAGTTTGCAGGATGGAGGCTGACTGCGGTGTTGAAACAGTTTTCAGCGTCGAAGTACTCTTTGTTGTTGAAGAGTGTGATTCCTTTTCTTATCCAGGCATCTATGTAGTTGGGGTCGAGGCTAAGGGCTTTGTCGTAGTTGGCGAGGGCGGCACGTACGTCGTGGGCTTGGGTGATACATTCGTTTCCCATTAACAGGTACTCGTGGGCGTATTGTCGTATACGTTCCTGTTGTTCGCGCATCTGTTCTTTGAGCTTCTTGTTCTGCTCTTTCAGTGTATTGATGATGCCGAGTTTACGGCGGATCAAACGACGGGGAACAGGTTTCTCAATATCGTAGCGGGAATGGATGGCACGGAAAAACTGTTCCAGACATTCTTCCATATCCCCTTTGTCGAAGGCACGTGAAGCAGCGGCATATTGCACATCGGCTTGTGCTTGTTTCAGGGCTTTGTCGATGGCTTGGCGGTTGTTGAAGCGTCCGGCAAAGTTGACGATTTCGGGACGGACGAAGACATCGGCACGGTTGACAGGCTTTTTGAGTTGGATGCCGTCCAGTGAGGTACAACGGCTAAGTGCTACGTATGCTTGTCCTCCGGCAAATACACCGCCGGTGAAGTCGATGACTACACGGCTGAAGGTCAGTCCCTGACTTTTATGAACAGTGATGGCCCATGCTAACCGGATAGGGTATTGAGTGAAGCTGCCTAATACTTCTTCTTCTATTTCTTTTGTTTTTTCGTTGTAGTGGTAGCGGATATTACGCCATGATTCCAGTTTTACGTCACATTCTTTTCCATCGTCGGTGATGACGTAGATCGTTTCTTCTTCCTCATCAATTCCGGCAATGACACCAATCGTACCGTTTACCCACCTACGATCGAAATCATTTTTGATGAAGATGATTTGTGCACCGGGTTTGAGTACAAGCTCTTGTGAAGTAGGCAGACTGCTTTCCGGAAAATCTCCTTCGATAACTCCTTCAAAAGTAATGGGTTCTCCGGGGAGCTCTGCTAATTTCTTCTCATTAATGGAGTCGACCGTATCTCTTCGGGTGGCGAGTGTGATGTACATATCTGCTTCAGATTCTTCAATCTGGCTTCCGTAGCGGGTGTTGAGCAGTTGCAGGTCTGCGGCTCCGGCTGTATTGGTGCGGATATGGTCGAGGACACTGACGAATACAGGGTCCGTCTGTCGATATACTTTTTGAAGTTCGATAGAGACGAGGTCTATTTGTCCGAACACTCTGGCAGAGAAAAAGTAGGGGGTGGGATAGAAGCGGTTCAAAATTTCCCGCTCATCGTTCTTTACAACGGGTTCCAGTTGGAAGACGTCTCCTACCAATAAGAGTTGTTTTCCACCGAAAGGTTCGCGCAGATTATGTGAATAAACTCGTAAGATACGGTCGATGGCATCGATGATGTCTGCCCGTACCATAGAGATTTCGTCGATAATGACCAGTTCTATTTGTTCCAGCAACTTACGATGTGGCTTGGTGTATTTGAAGAACTCGTGAATACGGCCACGTTGGAGACTTAAATTAGGATCATCCGGCAATAACGGATAAAAAGGTAATTTAAAGAAGCTATGCATCGTACTTCCACCGGCATTGATTGCGGCAATTCCGGTCGGTGCAAGTACAACATGCTTCTTCTTGGTATGCTCGCAGACATAACGCAGGAATGTAGATTTTCCCGTACCGGCTTTTCCTGTCAGAAAAACCGATTGACGGGTATATTGAATCAGATTCAGTGCATCCTGAAACTCAGCGTTGTTAGTGTCTACGCTCATAATATAATAATATGCAAATTTGTTGATGTGCTAATTTGCCAATACGTTGTGTCATGAAATCGCGGGATAATAGTTTTTTGGGCGCATTGGTAAATCGGCACATTATTAAATAATTCCGAAATGTTTCATTGCCTTACTTATTCCGTCCTCGTCAATGGGAGCCGTAACGTAATCGGCAGCGGCTTTCACGTCTTCCTTAGCCTGTCCCATAGCAACTCCGATAGCTGCGTGGCGAAGCATAGTGATATCATTTCCTCCATCTCCGAATGCCATTGTTTCTTCCAACTTTATGCCGAAGTAACGGATGATTTCATCAATCCCTTTCTGCTTGGTGTCTCCTTTGGCTGTTATGTCTGCGAATGAGGGATACCAGCGTCCGATTTCGCAGGTGGGGATAGACGGACGGATTTCTTTTTCTTCTTCCTCTGTGATAAAAGGAGTCATCTGTATAATTTCCTTGCTTGTTGCTTCTTCAAAAGATACAGTAGGAATGACATTCACATGCAGAAAATCGTAGAATATCTTTTTCACCATATCATCAGGTTGGCAGACAGAAATATGATGTTCCTCTACGAAAATGCAGGGAACACCTTTCTTCTCGCAAAAAGCTGCCATTGCTTTCACTTCTTCCTGTGGTATGGCACTTTTATAAATAACCTGTTCACCGACAAAACAATAGGCTCCGTTCATGGTTATATATCCATCGATAAGGTTCCGGTCCTGCAATTCGGAAAGATTGTTGATAATGGCTTTCGGGCGTCCGGTAGCGATAAATATCTTCAGCCCTTTTGCGTGGGCAGCTTCCAACGCCTCGATGGTAGAAGACGGTATACGGTGAGTTTCAAAACTGACCAGCGTTCCGTCTATATCAAAAAATAAAGCTTTCGTCATAAATTCCTTTTTGAATTGAGTACAAATGTACTACTTTTGTCTCACATAACATAAAAACATTATGCAGTATGAACTATAATTTTGATGAAATAATAAACCGTAACGGTACAGATTCCGTAAAATGGGATGCTGTAGAAAGCCGTTGGGGACGCAATGACTTGATTCCAATGTGGGTAGCTGATATGGATTTCCGTACGGCTCCTTTTGTAATAGAGGCTTTGAAAAAACGGCTGGAACATGAAGTGCTCGGATATACTTTTGCTTGCAAAGAATGGTCGGAGTCTATTGTTAACTGGGTGAAAGAGCGTCATGGCTGGACGATCCGTGAAGAGATGTTGACTTTCACTCCCGGTATTGTCCGCGGATTGGCTTTCGTTATTCAATGTTTTACGCAAAAAGGTGATAAAGTAATGGTCATGCCTCCTGTTTATCATCCTTTCTTTTTGGTAACACAGAAGAATGAGCGTGAAGTAGTATACAGCCCATTGGTACTGAAAGATGGACAGTATTATATCGACTTTGACCGTTTTCGCCGGGATGTACAAGGATGCAAATTATTGATTTTAAGTAATCCCCATAACCCGGGCGGACGCGTATGGACAAAAGAGGAACTTTCTCTAATTGCTGATATCTGTTATGAAAGCGGTACTTTGGTGATCTCTGACGAGATTCATGCCGACTTGACCTTACCTCCTTATAAACACCCTACTTTTGCTTTGATTTCGGAAAAAGCACGGATGAATTCACTTGTCTTTATGTCTCCGAGCAAAGCATTCAATATGCCGGGGCTGGCCAGTTCTTATGCAATCATTGAAAATGATGAACTTCGTCACCGTTTCCAGAAGTATATGGAAGCAAGTGAATTCAGTGAAGGGCACCTGTTTGCTTATCTTAGCGTAGCGGCTGCTTACAGTCATGGAACAGAATGGCTGGATCAAGTGGTATCCTATATTAAAGGAAATGTGGATTTTACAGAAACATATTTAAAAGAACATATTCCTGCGATTAAAATGATTCGTCCGCAAGCCTCTTATCTTATTTTCCTAGATTGTCGTGAGTTGGGACTTAATCAGAAAGAACTGAACCGCCTTTTCGTAGAAGATGCTCATCTGGCATTGAATGACGGAACAACATTTGGCAAGGAGGGGGAAGGGTTTATGCGATTGAACATCGCTTGTCCGCGTGCAGTGTTGGAACAGGCATTGAAACAACTGGAACAAGCTGTGATAAATTTAAAGTAGCTCAAGCAAGAAATAATCTGCTGCTATATTATATTTAGTTGTTTTCCTTGAAGAGAATATCTTCTTCGTTCCCTAATGAGTTTTCGTTTGACTTAAGTCGAACGATAGAATAACTTAAGTCAAACTATCGCTTAACTTAAGTCAAACGAAAACTGGAATACAAGTTCGATCACTATTTATAGGAGGAAAGATATAAAAATTACTAGTGAAGGAAATTATCTTTCACTAGTAAGCAGAAGATCATCTGCTAGTTTATACCCCCCCGAACTGTTTACACTTCTGTGCCCTTTGCGTCCTCCTGTGGTGAATAATGATTTCCTTACTCTTGTATAAAATCTACCGGAATCAATCGTACTTCACTATTCAAACCGGAAGGCATAGGAGCCCAATGTCCATAATTAGCCGGACGATATCTTAAATCTACAATATTGATTTCCTTGAATTTGCGCCACTGCACTCCCTGTCTGTCCAATTCTGCAATCCGATTCGCAGGGAGGTTAGTGACTTCTATCTCGATGTGGTTTTTTCCAGGTCTCAGGAATTGTCCTACCTTAAGCTGATAAGGCACTGCCCATACACAGCCTGCTTCCTGTCCGTTGATTCGGACACGGGCACTTTCGCGTACATCTCCCAAGTCAAGAATCCAGTTGTTAGCTTTCAGAGCAGGCAACTCAATATCCAAAGAATAAACGCCAGTTCCCATATTTGTTTGGGCTGCCGGATGATCTATGTTTGTCCATGAACATGGACGATCTATATCAAATGTACCCTGAATCTCCGGTTTACTTTCAGCAAAGTGCAATTTCCAGCCATGGTCCAGGCGAAGACTAAAGGGTTGTTCTTTTACATACTTCCACGGCTTGGATGCTTGTAAAGGTTGTCGGTATGTTTGCAGGATGATAGACTCGCCCGATTTTAATTGCAGATAGACTTGTGTCTTTCCGTCTACCTGACGCACTTTCGCTTCTCCACATTCTCCGGTCATGGGGTTAAAGAGAGCGGCTGTTTCGGCATTTGTACCTAAAGTAATCCAACCATCTACTCCTTTATTTTGCAATGAAGAGATGAAGTAATGATGTCCTGTGTCATTTACTCTTCGGATGGTCTGCAACCCGAATTTTGTTTTCATTTCTTCCGCAGGGATATTGCAACTGGCTAATGTGCGTGCATAATCCGTTCCGGTGATAATCTTACCTTTCCCAATCGGAGTAACGGTTGTTTCTGAAAACGATACGGCAGGCAGATTCTTCAAAGTCTGTTGATAACTTTTTCGTTTCTGTCCCAGCTGACCATATCCCGGTACATCTGTCGGATAGTTTTCGAGGAATACAATGGTAGCTCCTTGCTTGGCTAGTTCATAAAGATGCGCCAGCACATCACTCGGCATCAAGTGCGCGGCAGGTACTACCAGTGCTTTATAACCAGTGCCGCCCGATGTAACTAACTGTCCGTTCTTGAAACGGGTACTGCGAATAAAGTTGTCAGAGATATAATCCCCGTCATATCCGCTGTTATTAATACGATGGATAGCATTGATAAATTTGGGAGCGAGTTTATCCATGTGGTGGATGGTGAAAAGTAACAATCGTCCCGGTTGCTCGTTCCACATGTCATATACCGGAAGATAAATCAGGAAATCATTATCCGGCCGTCCCATTTGCAGAAAACTCTGACAACGGGTTATGTAATGGAAGAAAGAAGGGGCATCACGCCAAATACTGTTCGTCGGACTCATATTGATAGAAGCATAGAACAGCCATCCGGGCCATTCGACTTCTTTCGGAGAATAAGGAGTACCGTGGAAAAACATGTGATTGACTCCGGAAACAAACATCAAATCCATATCCGGTTTACATTGCGACAGGGAAGTACGGAAATGCTCCGTCAGCCATGTAAATGTTTCGGAAGAAGTATATGTTTTTCCTGCAATATGAGCTGCCGAGGAGGCATATTTCAACATAGACAGGTCCGAATCATTCTTTTTGGTCAATGAGTCCTGACGCAATCCTTCGATATGGAACTGCGACAGTCCGAAACCTTCACATTCCGGAATATCCACGGAAGCATAAATATCAATCAGGTTACCGGGCGAACCATGTGCCTGATTACGGGTGATACTGCCGTTTTTGTGTGCCCAGTCTGTCCATTGATGACTGAAGTTCTCCAATAAGAGGTCGGAAATGGTTTCCCGGTAATCTGACACGATACGTCTGCTAACTTCCGGACGATTTTCATCCAGAAACTCGGAGAAATGTTCTTCCAGTTTATACCCCCGTCTGCGAGCGAACTGTTCCAGGAAATCATCCGTCCAGTCAGCTTGATAAACTTCGTATGAATCGTTGAAGAAAGTATGTGGATAACTTGTCTTGCTACTTTTGAAAGCACGGTCAAAGCGGGAAAGATAATTTTTTACCGCTTTTTTTGAGAGATGATTCATCACATAGCCTTCTCCTCCCGGAGCTGCCCGTTTCACTTTCTGCCTTGTTTTTCCGATGTAAAGAGCGATCACTTTCCATTTGCCGGCAGGTGCTTTCCATTGCAGCTTGTCTTTTTTGACGTGAGCAGTCAGGTTAATACATTTGCCTTTCTCATCGTATGCCATTACCCGGCTTAGTACGGAAAATGGTTGTTGCTTGGGATCGGTCACATTGATATCCTGTTCAATCTCTTTGCCGCCCTCTATTTCGTATGTCTGGAAGATAGCCTTGGTAGCCGCGTCTTCGATACTGACTTCAGGTCCGCCAAAAGGCCATCCTGTTCCGGTATTCATATCAATCTCGATACCCGTACGTTTTCCTTCCGCCTGTGTATGTTTAAGCATTTCCATCCAGCGGGGAGAAAGAAACTGAATTTCATTCGCGTCATTGCCTTGCACTCCATAGATAGGAGTAATTTCTACTGCTCCCATTCCGGTGCGTGCGTATTCTTCCAGATTATACGTCAGATTCTTTTCGTCTACGGCACTTCCCAGCCACCACCATCTGGCGCCGGGACGTGCTTCCACCGGAGTGTCTGGCCATTGTTGTGCTTGCATTACTCCACCTGCGGCGAGCAGGCAAAGAACTATCAATTGTCTCTTATTAATCATTCTTTCGGTGTGTTATAGTATTCTATATTTTCTGCGTCATCAGTTACAAAAAGCGGTCGTCCGTCCGGCTGTTCAAAGTGGAAGCGGATGCCGTCGAAGGTAATATTCCGTGCATGGCGGATATAAAACCCTTTAGCGGGAATAGTGCCGAACATCCAGGGCTCGGGATATACTTTCTCCTGTTCGGGCGGAATACGTTTGCCATCCTCTTCGCTATATCCTCCTTTATAATAGAGGTGAATATTTCGAAAAGTTACGTCCTCAATACATGCACCAGGCACTCCGCTGATGATGGAGGCATAACGGCTGTCGGCATTCCAAACGTTGATGTTGCTGATGAGAATACGTTTCATGGTGCCTGCAGGCGTACCTTCGGGGCTACGCATACGTGCGCCTAACCGGAGGAAGATAGGAGCGTTGACAATATTTCTCATTGTTATATTGTTGATAACAATATCTTCCAAATGTCCTCCGTCTACCGTTTCCAATGCCAATCCCCTGCAATGTTCAAAGATACAATTAGTAATCGCAATATTGCGGAAGCCTCCGCTGCTTTCTGTTCCCAGTTTGATGCGTCCGGTGCGGTAACCATGATCGGGGGCTTGCGGTTCATCCAGTTGCCAGGTGCCATCCAATACACTTCCTTTATCATAACCACTTACGTAACAATCGCTGATCGTCACATTTTCCGTATCTTGGAAGCGTCCTAAACCGTAGGATGCTTTCAATACAATGGCATCATCCCAGGGCGAGTTCACCGTGCACTGGCTGATACGCACATTCCGGCAACAATCGATGTCGAATCCATCCCGGTTCGTATCTACTTTCAGATTCAGAATGGTCAGATGATCTACTCCTGTAGCCAACAGGGCAAAATGTCCGCAATGCAGCATGGATAAATCTTTCAGAGTCACATTTCTACACTCCTTCAAGCTGATAGCTTTATTGCCTACACCCGGCAGACGGCTTTCTTCGCGAGTCAGCCCTTTACCGTAGATAAGTCCGGGCCCACTGATCGTTATGTTCTCCAGCCCGATTCCCCAGATTAAGGAATTCTTCCAGTGGCTGTGTCCGAAATCCTGATATTTGTTATGTTCATTCGGTTCGGCATTATCGTATCCTTCCTTTTTTCCGGGGAAAGCGGCAAGAATACACGCACCTTGCTCCAGATACAAATGAATGTTACTTTTTAACCGGATAGAATAACAGGCATATTCTCCGGCTGGTAGGTAAACCGTACCTCCTCCGGCTTCTGCAGCTGCTTCAATCGCACGATTGATAGCAGGAGAATCGATGGTTTTTCCATCCGCTTTGGCTCCAAAGTCCTTAACGTTATAAATGGCTGCATGTATATGGATGCAACCAATTAACAGAGTGAATAATAAATAAGCTCTTTTCATTTTTTGTCGATTTTGGCAAAAATATCCGGTAACATATAATAGTTGTAATCCGCTTTTTCATTCTGTTCGTAGAAACAGAAGTAAAGTCGGAGTGGCTTAGTGACCTTTTCTTGAGAGGGGATTGGAGAGAGATTGCAACATCCGGCCAATACCGGTCGGTCGGTCCGTTTGCCCGATTCGTAAAGCATCAGGGGAGTTTCATCCTTATGTCCGTTGCTCAAGCGAATATCATCGCTGGGAGTGACAGCCTGTAAAGTACGTAATTTCATACTTTCTCCATAATAGCAAGTGAAAGCCTGTCCCTCTACACTGAAGACATTGATATCCGAATCCGGCCGGCAATCGCCGAAACTCCAGAAGAGCTTATCCGCTTTTGATGTGGAAGTCACTTCTACTTCCAGAATAAATCCATGACTATCGGGCAGGGCTTTCCATTGGAAATGGATCCCTTCTACTTTTTCTTTAGGCTTCAGCCAGTGACTTTCATTTCCCTTCGATATTCCCAGCCGGAAAGTACCGGCAGGCGGAGTCAGGGATTGTGCTTGCGCATCAATGAGCAAGATTCCCAGCAGTACGGTGGTCAGGAGTTGTTTCAGCATAGTTGAAGTGGATATTACTTTGTTCATTTTCCTTTAGTTCAATAGCGTTTTTGTCTTTCATATCCAATGTGATTTCAGACAAATTGAAGTTTTTTGTATAGCAGATTTTCCCCGGTTTATGGGTCTGCGCTTCGATGGCATAAAGATAGAAATTTTCCAGACGTAACGAGTCATTCCAGCCGGAAGCAGAGATAAATTCATCTACATTTTCTGCTTTGATCTTCGATACATACACATTGCGGAAGTGCGGATAACCTTTTTCGGGTGGTGTTACCGGAGTCAGCATTACTCTCCAATGTTCCGGAATATCTTTCCCTTCATACTCTTTAGGTAATACACTATAACTATAACTGGGATTCCAGTTCAGATCCGCAGCTAGTACGTGGCGGACGTTTTCTGCTTTTACGTCGGTCATATAGATATTTTCGATCGTTCCTCCCCGGTTCATGGCACTCTTTAACCGTAGTACGGCCGAGGTGCCGACTGCTTGAAGATTGTATCCCAATATATTTCGTATGCTGCCGGAGGTTTCACTGCCACAGGTGATGAGGCCTGCACCTTTGCGGGCTATACAGTTGCGTATTACTACATTCTCCGTGGGGAGATTGACACGCAATCCGTCTGCGTCGCGTCCCGATTTGATACAAATATTATCATCATTGCAATCGACGTCGCAGTTTTCAATCAGAATATTAGTGGACGAGTCGATGTCGATACCATCCGTACTGGGGCCGTGTCCTCCCAAGTTATTATTAATGACCAGTCCGTCTATGGTGCAGTAATTGGAATAAAGAACCTGGCATCCCCAAAAGCCTGTCCGCATCAGGGTGAATCCTTTGAGGGTAACGTCCGAACTGCGTTCCACGAGAATACCCCGTACACGTTTGCAGTCGTAGTCCACAATCCAGCGCAGTCCTTTCGCTTCATATTCTTTTCGCATTTCCCAATATTTATCCCAAAATACTTTGCCCCGGCAATCCAGCGTTCCCTCTCCACTGACGGCAGCATTCTTTTCGTTGACAATGTTGATTACTGCCGCGGGCCATGTCATCTCAATTCCCGCAATCCGCGAACGGAATTCGGGATAATGATGAATGTGAGGACTAGCCAGTAGAGTCACTCCTTTATCCAGTTGCAGGTTGACACCACTTTTTACGAACAATGCCCCTGTCTGATAATATCCCGGTTGAAGGGTGACCGTGCCTCCGCCGGAGACGGAACAACTGTCGATTGCTTTCTGGATAGCCTCTGTGCTAAGCACCGTGCTGTCTGCTACTGCGCCAAAAGAATTGGCGGATAAAATAAGACTGTTTCCGGGCATTTGCCGGCTTCCTACACTGTCAGCCCATGACAAATCCGGTTGTTGCGGTACTTGCCCCCATTCGAAGCTGTTGCTTCCTGCCTGTTTGGCCGTTGGGGTGACGCAAGCTGCTGTCAAAAGTGTGCCTGCCAATAGGAACAGGGGAAAGATGCTTTTGGTTTTCATATTTATCTAATGCCTGATACTTAATACCTAATACTTATCTCTTAATTTCCGTCCGGTTTCTCTATTTCTGTGAAAGGTGATTCGTTCCAGTGGAAAGTATTCACATCATCCGGGTGTGCCGGGTTATATGCCGGGTCTATTTTTAAGTGTTTGGCTAACTCGGGTACGGCTTTCTTCATACCTTCAATCACACACTGGGCTATCTGATAAGCGCCGTAAGGGTTAAAGTGGGTATTGTCTTCAAAAGCCTTGGTCTGTCCGGGATAAGTTCCTGCTGGATAGTGTACGAAGGCGCGTTTGGATGTTTCCGTGCCTAACGCTTCATATAGTGTCCGAGTCATTTCGTTGAGGTCAATCAAAGGTATATTTTCTTTGGCGGCCAGCCAGCGCATGGCCTCCGGATAATCTTCGTGTGTATCGCGGATATGTCCGGTTGAGTCAAAGCTCCGGCGTTGGGTGGGAGTAACCAGTACGGGATATGCTCCACGTGCTCGTGCTTCGTCGATGAATGTTTTCAGGCTGGTCATAAAAGAGTAGTAAGCTCCTTTTCCGGGACCTTTTTGCTTCTGATCGTTATGTCCGAACTCCATGAAGAGATAATCGCCTTTTTTCATCTGGCTCAATGCTTTTTTCAAACGTCCTGCTCCGATAAAAGTATTGGCCGATTCACCGGATTCCGCATAATTGGCGATGCAAACATCTGTTCCGAAGAAATGAGGAATCATTTGTCCCCAGCTAGCCCAAGGTTCGTTGTCCTGATCGACTACCGTACTGTTTCCGCACAGAAAAACAGTGATGACCGACGGATCGGCAGGTTCGATACGGATACTTTGACACACAGGTGCATCTCCATTAAATTCCAATGTCAGTTTATCATCCCAGTTCAGTTTCGCTTTCTCACGGGGCTTGATTCGTACATATTCTTTTTCGGAGATACGAGGGGTACGCTTATTGATGATAAATGTTTCTTCTACGAATTGTCCTTTTTTAGTTGGCAGGTTCTCAACAAATAGCCGGCGTGACTCACCTCTTACGGTGGTCACTCCTGCCTGTTTTTTACTTCCCAGGCGAACTGTAACTTTGTAATTCCCGTCCGGAACACGGACAGAGAAGAAGAAAGGTGATTTACTCCCTTTCTCGGGTGTGGCGGTGAGGTCGTATCCGTATCCCGTCTCCTCGCTATATCGGGGTGCGTCCGACAGTTGGTAGGTTCGGACTTCTTCTTGGGCATGGACGGTTATTGTAGCCAAGAGTAGTAAGCCTATGATGGTAGTTTTCATTATAAATAATATGAATGTATATTGTTTATAGAATTTAGGCACGGATTACGCGGATTTCACGGTTTTTAGAATTATGCTTTCTATAAAGCAACAGTGTAATTCGTGTAATCCGTGCCTGATAATTTCCTTTTTAGTTAATTTTCGGTTTGAGCTCGTCCGGCGAATCTTTGGTATAAGATTTTACATCTCCTGCCACTTTGGTGAACAATGCCTGAATCAGCTCCGGAGATATTTTCTCTGCCGGACGGAAAGCATCTGAATTCATATAATCCAGAATTGCCTTGTGCATTTGTCGGGCAACGATTCGTTTTTCCGGTTGAGAGGTGATATCCATGCTGGTCATCATCAGTTTACCGTTCAATACGTTTGCTTCAAACAACATTCCGATTTTCCGGCTGATGAACCAGGTGTCGATGCTTTGAACGGTTGGCTGGAATTCTGCCGGGAAGTCGGTAAATTGCATCACTTGGGCTTTATTTAATAATTCCCACCATTGCAGGTTACTATGAAATTCCGTAGGAAATTCACGGAAAAGAGGATGATATTCATTCAGGAAAATACCAGTTGTGTGCGGCGGGCGCATCTTGAACCAGGAAGTATTCCAGAATACCGGAGTAAAGTATTGTTTAACTTCTTTTCCGTATTGTATTTTGCCCGCTGCCGTAATCAAGACATTTCCTCCTTCTTTCAGTACGGAAATGGCTTTTTCATCCAGTGTGTCGGTAGTATATACGCTTCCTTGTGTCAGTTCCACTTGTGCAGGATATACCCAGAAATCCCAGTCATTGACGGCATCGCTGCCTTCAATACACACTTCCAGATTTAGTTTCTGTGGAGTATCGATCCCCTTCAGGCTCATATCCACGCTGCCTAGTGCACAAAGGTTCCCAATAGGAATCGTTTGTGTGCCGACAGTTCCTTTGGCATACACCTTTCCGAACTTGTCTTTGATGGTATAGCTAGTTTTTGCTCCTTGCAGAGGGGCTGCACCAAAGTGGGAAACTTCGATGTCGGCATGGAATGTTTCATTATTGGTATATACAAACTTCGGAATACGGGCTAAGGGGACAGTCGGGCTGCAAAAACGTCTGAATTGTTCCGCGTTGATATATCCTTTCTCTTCAAAAAATACATCCAGTACGCCGACCAATGCCGTTCCCTGACCCGAATAATCGTTGAGAGCTAGCAATTGGAAACCTGCATAATCGGGGGTGCGCAATGTCTTTTCAATCTCATGCTTATAACAAAGTGCCTGCAATTTGCCCGAAGCCATCATAAAATCATAACTTTGGCTTCCCATGTAATTATCATTCAGAATATCCCTGAAAATCTCAAAGTTCTTCGCCTTGTTGACTCCGGTATATTTGCGGATTTCGTTGAAATTCGGGAATACGCACCATTGACCTGTTTCATGTGATACATACGGTTGTTTCACGGTGTCTATCCTTGCGCGATAATCCGATTCGCTTTCCGGTTGCGCACCTGCCCAACTCAAACCGCGTGCTCCGGCTTTCACATGGTATTCATTGTGAGGTTGCCACTGCCAGCTGTTTCCTACGGAAGCTCCCGTATATACACGACGCGGATCTGTCGCTTTCCAATAATCGACAAACTTGCTCACCCATGCTACCCAGCGTCCGGAAGGTTCGTTACCACAAGCCAGCATACAGTAAGATGCATAATTTCCGTATTCTTTAGTCAGGGCAATTGTTTCGTCCATCAGATATTTGTCAATTGGCTGTCCGTTACCCAGTCTTGGTCCGTGATTCGGCCAACTCGGACCTTCCGGTTGCAGATAGAAACCGACCAGATCGGCTGCGATAAAAGCAGCTTCCGGCGGGCAGAAAGAATGAAAACGCATGTGATTCAAACCATAGTTGCGGCAAATGCGGAACACCCGCTCCCAGGAAGCTACGTCCATCGGAGCATAACCGGTCAATGGGAAATCACAGTTTTCCACTGTGCCGCGAAGCATTGTTTTGCGGCCATTGACGTAGAACCATTTTCCTTCTATCTTGAAATCGCGCATTCCAAATTGTACCTGTTTGATGTCGGCCTGTTTACCGTTGGTCAGTTTGGCCGTCAGTTTATACAGTGCAGGATTAAACTCATCCCATGTGAGGAAATCTTTTCCCATAGGAAGTTCCATCTCTATCGCATTGTCTCCCGGACGGATATGGAAGCTTTGCTGAACAGGAGCTACTTTGTGTTGAGTGTCCGTATTGAAACTTTCGGCAGAAAGTGTAATATCTCCTTTAGTGGAAGAGGCAGACTGTATGTTCATGCGTACCAGTGCTTTCTGATTGTTTAAATCAGGGTATATCTGAATGTCTTCAAAATGAACTTTAGGAGTGGCCTGTAATTCGATTCGTCCTACGATCCCGTTCCAGTTACCTTGTGTTTGGTCGGTGATGCTGTGAGAGTCGGGACCTACATTGATTTCTTTGATGCGGTTGTCGATGCGGATAGTAATCAGGCAGGTTTTGCCGGGAGTAACAGCAGAAGTCAGATCATACACATGAGGGACACAAAGACTGTTCTGCATACCGAGTTCCTGTTGATTGACCCATACGGTCGTTTCGATGTGCGGGCGTTCCAGGAAAAGAGTGATTCTTTCTCCTTTCCAGTTGGAAGGTATTGTAACTTTCTTTTGATACCAGGCTACCCCTACATAATGTTTGTCGGGAGTCAGGAAAAAGGGAAGTTTCACTTGTCCTTCTATTCTGTATTTCTCCATGTATGGATTGAAATAGTAAGAGCTGTCATACAAGCTTCCGGTCCACCGGGTGCGGGCGGTTACTTCATCTCCTTTCAGCTTTTCGGGCATGGAGCCGGGGAGATTAATCTGATCATCAAGGCTTTTTTTGAACCATTGTTCCTTGGTGCCGATATCTTCCCGGTCTATCTGGAAATTCCATTTGCCGGATAAACTGAAAGAATGATTTTGCCCCGTTACGGTCAGTATAGAGGCAAATACGATGGCAATACTTACTAAAAGTTGTTTCATGATATATAGAATTGATATGTTTTTCATCTCTATTTTAAAATCTGCCGCTAAAGTAGAGCTTTTTAAGGGTTTAGTAAATAGAAAGATGTACAGATACATAGAATATTGTATCAAAATGCACTTATAGGACGGATGGTGTACAAAACTACATGGATTTGAAATATTGTCCATGCTCTTTATCTTTGAGGAGGTTGGGAGATACCTTATCTTTGCGGGGTAAACTTTTTAATCTTAAAAAGAACCATGAAAAAAGTAGTTGTTTGGATGGCTCTAAGTCTTTGCTCGGTAATGACAATCTTCGCCGGTGAGACTGCTTATCTCTTTTCTTATTTCATCAATGACAGTAAAGATGGATTGCATTTAGCTTATAGTTATGACGGATTGAACTGGATGCCTTTGAATGGCGGACGCTCTTATCTGACACCTTCCGTTGGTAAAGATAAATTAATGCGAGATCCGAGTATTTGCCAGGCTCCGGACGGAACTTTCCACATGGTCTGGACTTCCAGTTGGACTGATCGGATTATCGGCCATGCCTCTTCCCGTGATTTGATTCATTGGAGTGAGCAACAGGCTATTCCGGTGATGATGCACGAGCCGACTGCCCATAATTGTTGGGCACCTGAACTCTTTTATGACGAACCTTCACAAACTTACTATATCTTTTGGGCGACTACGATTCCTGGTCGTCATAAAGAAGTGGCTACCAGCGAAAGCGAGAAGGGATTGAATCATCGTATTTATTATGTGACAACAAAGGATTTCCGTACTTTCTCAAAGACGAAAATGTTCTTCAATCCTGATTTCAGTGTGATTGACGCTGCCATTGTGAAAGATCCGAAGGTGGGAGACCTGATAATGATAGTCAAGAATGAAAACTCCAATCCGCCGGAAAAGAATTTGCGCGTTACGCGTACAAAAAAGATCGAAAAAGGATTTCCGACCAAAGTATCGGCGCCTATTACAGGAAAGTATTGGGCGGAAGGACCTGCTCCTCTTTTTGTCGGTGATACGCTTTATGTTTATTTCGATAAATATCGTGATCATCGTTATGGTGCCGTTCGCTCTTTAGATCATGGCGAAACATGGGAAGACGTGTCCGATCAAGTTTCTTTTCCGAGAGGTATCCGTCATGGAACGGCGTTTGCGGTAGATGCTTCCGTGGTGGAGGCATTGATAGCCAATCGTACTTATAATCCTTTAATCCCCGATAATGTGGCGGATCCTTCTGTTTCTAAGTTTGGTGATACCTATTATCTCTACGGAACCACTGATTTGGATTATGGTCTTGAACGTGCCGGAACACCTGTTGTGTGGAAGTCGAAAGATTTTGTAAACTGGAGCTTTGAGGGTTCTCATATTAGTGATTTCGACTGGTCGAAGGGATATGAATATACGAATGATAAAGGTGAAAAGAAAAAAGGATATTTCCGGTATTGGGCTCCCGGGAGAGTGATTGAACACGATGGAAAGTTTTATTTATATGTTACCTTTGTCAAGCCCGGTGATAAGATGGGGACTTATGTGCTTGTTGCAGATCGTCCGGAGGGTCCTTTCCGGTTTACCGAAGGAAAAGGGCTTTTTGTTTCCGGAGAAGAAGTAGATAGCTCTGCCATTATTAATGATATCGACGGAGAGCCTTTTATTGATGATGACGGTACGGGATATATCTTTTGGCGTCGTCGGAATGCGGCACGTCTTTCTGCTGACCGGCTTCATCTGGATGGGGAACCGGTGACATTGAAAACAGCCCGTCAGGGATATTCAGAGGGCCCCGTAATGTTTAAACGTAAAGGTATCTATTATTATATTTATACATTGAGCGGTCATCAGAATTATGCAAATGCATACATGATGAGCCGCGAATCTCCTCTTACAGGTTTTGTGAAACCGGAAGGCAACGATATCTTTTTGTTTTCTTCTCCCGAAAATCAAGTGTGGGGACCGGGGCATGGCAATGTGTTCTACGATGAAGGAACGGATGAGTATATCTTTCTTTATCTTGAATACGGAGATGGTGGAACCACCCGGCAGGTATATGCTAACCGGATGGAATTTAATGATGACGGAACAATTAAGACTTTAGTTCCCGATAAGCGTGGAGTGGGGTACCTGGCAGCTCCACAAGAGAAACGGACGAATTTGTCTTTGCAGTCACATTTTTATGCTTCCAGCGAGAAAGAACCGCGCACTTCTGTGGTTAGCATTGAAACACAGCCTAACCAGCCTCTACCGGAGAAAGCCTCCGTGAAGAATTATACTCGAACGCATACTTATCAGGCTGCTCATGTAGCCGATGAATCGAATGGAACTCGTTGGATGGCAGCCGATACGGATAGCAGTCCATTCATTACGGTGGATTTAAAAGGGATTCGCAATGTCAACGAATGTCAGTTTTACTTTACCCGCCCTACTGAAGGACATACGTGGCGGTTAGAAAAATCGATGGATGGAAAAAACTGGCGGACATGTGCCGAACAAGCTAAAGTAGAAGTGCGCTCCCCGCATTTGGCGAAGGAGATAGGGGAGGCCCGTTATCTTCGTCTTCATATCCGCAGGGGAGATGCTGGATTGTGGGAATGGAAAATCTATGAGAAATGATAATTTTGCGGAGTGCCCTGAAAGGGCTTAATTATATAGCGTAGGGCAACGCCCTACGTAAAAACGACAATCTGAATTTGCGCCCTGAAAGGGCATAATTGTATACGGTTCCGCCCTTTCAGGGCTTGTGGCTGGTGTGTTTTTCTCGTAGG
>NZ_GG774807.1:33701-45724 GCF_000163675.1 Bacteroides sp. D22
TACGTAAAAACGACAATCTGAATTTGCGCCCTGAAAGGGCATAATTGTATACGGTTCCGCCCTTTCAGGGCTTGTGGCTGGTGTGTTTTTCTCGTAGGGCGTTGCCCTACGCTATATAATTAAGCCCTTTCAGGGCATCCCGATAAATATATGATTGTAAGGCTTTCAGCCTAACCGATAAATTCTCATTACCGGCGTAGCGCCGGAGCAAGGTTTCCATTCGGTATTCCCTGAAAGAGATACAGTTCCACCCTTTAGGGTATGTCTAAAACGATAACATGCCGAATGGAAACCTTGTTGGGGCGCTACGCCCCTAAATTCCCATTTATAAAACGAATGATAAAGAATAGCTAACATTAATAATCAATTGAATTTATGAAGTATATGATAAAAAGTAAAATGCTGGCAACTTTTTGTGCCGCCTGCCTGCTGACTCTTTCAACTACAGCACACCCCTCTTCTTGGTTTAATGACAAAGATCTGACACTGACAGGCGTCTACTATTATCCTGAACACTGGGATGAAAACCAGTGGGAACGTGACTTCATGAAAATGCATGACTTGGGATTTGAATTTACTCATTTTGCCGAGTTTGCCTGGGCGCAGTTGGAGCCGGAAGAAGGTCGTTATGATTTTGCCTGGCTCGACAGAGCGGTAGCTTTAGCTGCCAAATATGATTTAAAAGTGATAATGTGTACGTCTACTGCCACTCCTCCTGTATGGATGAGCCGGAAATATCCTGAAATTCTGTTGAAGAATGAAGATGGAACGGTACTTGACCACGGTGCCCGTCAGCATGCTTCATTTGCTTCTCCTCTTTACAGAGAGTTATCTTATAAGATGATTGAAAAACTGGCGCAGCACTATGGTAACGATCCTCGTATTATCGGATGGCAACTCGATAACGAGCCTGCCGTACAGTTTGACTATAATCCGAAAGCGGAACTTGCCTTCCGTGATTTTCTTCGTGCCAAATACAATAATGACATTCAACTTTTAAATAATGCCTGGGGAACTGCTTTTTGGAGTGAGGCTTATTCTTCTTTTGATGAAATAACGCTTCCCAAGCGTGTACAGATGTTTATGAACCATCATCAGATTTTGGATTACCGTCGTTTTGCAGCAATGCAAACCAATGATTTTCTGAATGAGCAATGCTTGTTAATCAAGAAATATGCAAAGAACCAATGGGTAACAACCAATTATATACCGAACTATGATGAAGGACATATTGGTGGTAGTCCTGCGTTGGATTTCCAAAGCTATACCCGTTACATGGTATATGGAGATAATGAGGGAATCGGTCGTCGGGGCTATCGTGTAGGTAATCCGTTGCGTATTGCCTGGGCGAATGATTTTTTCCGTCCAATACAGGGAACGTATGGTGTAATGGAACTGCAACCGGGACAAGTGAACTGGGGCAGTATCAATCCCCAGCCTCTTCCGGGAGCTGTCCGTCTATGGATGTGGAGTGTATTTGCCGGTGGAAGTGATTTTATCTGTACCTACCGCTATCGCCAACCGCTCTATGGTACAGAACAGTATCATTATGGAATAGTGGGAACAGACGGAGTGACTGTTACCCCCGGTGGAAAAGAGTATGAAACTTTTATAAAAGAGATTCGTGAACTTCGTAAGCATTATGCTCCCCGTGAGGCGAAGCCTGCTGATTACTTGGCACGTCGTACAGCTATTCTTTTCAATCCTGAAAACTCCTGGAGCATTGAGCGACAGAAGCAAAACCGGACTTGGGATACTTTTGCGCATATTGAAAAGTATTACCGTACCTTAAAATCATTCGGAGCCCCCGTCGATTTTATATCAGAAGCCAAGAACTTATCTGATTATCCGGTCGTCATTGCGCCGGCTTATCAATTAGCTGATAAAGAACTGGTGGACAAATGGATTTCTTATGTGAAGAATGGCGGAAACCTCATTCTGACTTGTCGTACGGCACAGAAGGATCGTTATGGTCGTCTCCCGGAGGCTCCTTTTGGCTCTATGATTACTCCGCTGACCGGAAATGAAATGAACTTTTATGATTTGCTTCTTCCCGAAGATCCCGGTACTGTTGTTATGAACGGAAAAGAGTATGCCTGGAATACATGGGGAGAGATTCTGAATCCTCCGGCAGATGCTCAAATATGGGCTACTTATAAGAACGAATTCTATGAAGGAAGTCCGGCTGTGACTTTCCGCAAACTGGGGAAAGGTACGATTACTTATGTTGGAGTGGACAGCCACAACGGAGCATTGGAAAAAGATATATTGAAAAAACTATATGCACAGCTGAATATCCCGGTAATGGATTTGCCTTATGGCGTGACAATGGAATACCGGAATGGCTTGGGAATTGTTTTGAACTATTCAGACCAACCCTATGCCTTTAACTTGCCGAAAGGAGCCAAAGCATTGATTGGAACTACAAATATTCCTACAGCGGGTGTATTGGTGTTTTCAATGTGACCGGCTATAAATTAATATTCTTATCTTTGATGTGTTTGAAGAATTAAAAAAATGATATTGTAATGAAGACTTACTTACTGAAACCGATGGTAGTTGTCTGCCTTTGCTTATTGACAGCTTCCTGTACTTTTGCCGCTGATAATTATAAAATGGTAAAGGTGAAAGCTCCTTTCCCTATGCAACCTATTAAAGTATTTATCTATCCGGACAAAGACTTTTTGATAACAGATTACGGAGCAAAAAACGGAGGTGAAGTAAACAATACAAAAGCAATTGCTGCCGCTATTGAAGCGTGTCATAAATCAGGTGGCGGACGTGTTGTTGTTCCGGCAGGTATATGGTTAACTGGGCCAATTCATTTTAAAAGTAATGTAAATCTTTATTTGGAGGAGAATGCGATTCTGAATTTTACGGATAATCCTTTTGATTATCTTCCGGCAGTGATGACTTCATGGGAAGGTTTGGAATGTTATAATTATTCTCCATTACTCTATGCTTTTGAATGTGAGAATGTGGCAATTACAGGTAAAGGGACTCTTCAGCCGAAGATGGATACTTGGAAAGTATGGTTCAAACGTCCTCAACCTCATTTGGAGGCATTGAAAGAGTTATATACGAAAGCTTCGACCGATGTTCCTGTTATTGAACGTCAAATGGCGGTAGGAGAGAACCACCTTCGTCCGCACTTGATTCATTTCAATCGCTGCAAGAATGTTTTATTGGATGGGTTTAAGATTCGTGAAAGTCCGTTCTGGACCATTCATCTTTATATGTGTGACGGAGGACTGGTACGTAATCTGGATGTAAAAGCACATGGACATAATAATGACGGTATTGATTTCGAAATGAGCCGTAATTTTCTGGTAGAAGATTGTTCTTTCGATCAGGGTGATGATGCAGTAGTGATTAAAGCCGGACGTAATCAAGATGCCTGGCGATTGAATACTCCTTGCGAAAATATTGTTATCCGTAATTGCCAGATTCTTAAAGGACATACTTTGCTTGGCATTGGAAGTGAAATTTCCGGAGGAATACGGAATATTTATATGCATGATTGCACAGCTCCGAATTCAGTAATGCGTCTTTTTTTCGTAAAAACCAATCATCGTAGAGGTGGGTTTATAGAAAACGTTTATATGAAGAATGTACAGGCAGGAATGGCTCAACGTGTACTTGAAATAGATACCGAAGTGCTTTATCAATGGAAAGATTTGGTACCTACTTATGAAGAACGGATTACCCGTATTGATGGCATTTATATGGATAAAGTCACTTGTGAGTCGGCAGATGCTATTTACGAATTGAAAGGAGATGCAAAACTTCCGGTGAAGAATGTAACAATCAAGAATGTGAAGGTAGGGGAAGTGAAGAAGTTCGTGAAGAAAGTGAATAATGTGGAGAATGTAGTAGAGAAGAATGTGACCTATGAAAGGGAGGTAAAATAATCATTTTCTGAAATTGGCAGAAAAAATCGTACTGTCATATTAGCATAATGTAGTATATTAGCGGCAAAATTGAAAACTTTATTCTAGTATGAAGAAATCCTGTTTTTTGCTGCTACTTACTATTTTATGTAGCAGTATAAGTTTTGCCCAAAGCCTGAAATCTATTTCTATTTTAGGCGACTCGTATTCAACGTTTGAAGGATATCTACAACCAGATACGAATAGTATTTGGTATTATGTCTCTCCACGACAACAAACAGATGTGACTTCAGTAAAACAGACGTGGTGGCATAAATTCATTAAAGAGAATAATTACCGCCTTTGTGTCAATAATTCATTTTCGGGTGCAACGATTTGTAATACGGGTTATCGCAATGAAGATTACTCGGATCGTTCTTTTATAACCCGTATGGATCAACTGGGTTGTCCGGATGTAATTTTTGTTTTTGGCGCAACTAATGATTGTTGGGCTGGCTCTCCGCTTGGGGAGTATCAGTATGTGGGATGGACTAAAGACGATTTGTATAAATTCCGTCCGGCTATGGCTTATATGCTCGATCACATGATTGATCGCTATCCTAATGTTGAAATCTATTTTCTATTGAATTCCGGTTTAAAGGAAGAGTTTAATGAATCAGTCAGAACTATCTGCAGGCATTATAATATTGATTGCATAGAATTGCATGACATTGACAAAAAGAGTGGTCATCCTTCAATAAAGGGAATGGAGCAGATCAGTGAACAGATTAAAGAGTTCATGGTGAAGAAGACGAAGTGAAAGGAGCATTAAAAAATATTGCCACTTGTTCTTCTTTGATTAGAAATTCTATTTCGAAGAGTGACAAGTGGCAATAGGATTAGTTGTTTACCTTAATATCCCGGGTTTTGCATTGCTTTCTTTTCCTCATTACTTAATGCAGAACCATTTGAATTGGTGATACCGTCTAAGAAGGCTTGGGGGATCGGACGATAGTAATGTTTCTCCGATTTGAATTCGCCAAGACCTCTGCTGGCACCATCGTTGAATTTATGCCAACGGGCGTCTAACGTCTTGGTACGTGCCAGATCTTCCCAGCGTTGCAATTCGCCACAAAGTTCTCTTGTACGTTCATTCAACAGGAAGCACATCATTTTGTCAGCATTGGATGTGTAGCCCAGTTCGTTGTAAATAGGGACATCTACTGTAGAATTATATACATCTGATACACTATTTAATTTCATTGTTGTTTTGGTAGAAGCAGTGGTTTCCTGTTCTATATTGTTTGACTCGTAATAAGTATTTTCTTCCCAGTAAATAGCACCTTCAGAAGAATGACCGCCCCCCTTTCCCGAACAATAAGGATTGTTCTTATAGGCTTGTCCGCCATCTACATTCTTACTACGATCCTCACCTGTTTTATAACCGGCACGTTCACGTAATTTATTCATCCACTCGATAGCTTTGTCATAGTTGGCTTCCCCCTTACGAATATATGCCTCGGCAACCATTAGTACATCATCTGCCGAACGGGCGATAATAGCATCACGAGTACCGAATTGAGACGCAATAGAAACACGGTAACCATCACGGAATTTAGATAAAGCTACCGAACGTTTGTGGGGTATGATATCGTAATAATTACCTGTTTTTTCATTTACATTCCAACTGTGTTCCTGCCCTTTGAAATAGCGTACATATGTGTACGTGTTACACATTTTTCCATCTTTCAAAACAGTATATGCCGGAGCATTGGGATATTTCTCATAGCGGTTGTCTCCCGGGTCATTAACGATGTATTTCATACCGAGTTCACCTCCACTAAAACGTTTGTCACCTTCTTTTACACCTGCCGGAGCGTATGGCATATCTTCTGCTGTCCAGGTAGGAGCGCTTTTGGTTTCGTTGGCTCCATAACAGGTGATGAATGATTTCCAGAAACGAGAGTCATTGACACGGTCAAATACCTGCATGGTATATTCTGTAGCACTTACGTATGAGAATTCACGTCCTCCTGAGATGTCACGTTTACATCCACCTATATCATTGCCTTGATATACGGCCGGATAATAAAGATGCATCTGATTTCCAAAGCGTCCCCATGTTGATTCATCATTAGAGAATTGAGCCGCTAGAATCACTTCGCTTACTTTTTCATTGGCTCCGTTTGGCTGTTCATAGTCCCAAAGTTCTACATAATCACTACACAACGGATGTGCATCTACTACTTCCGAACCATATTGAATAACAGCATCGAGGTCGGATGCTACATAATTACTGTTCCAATCGCTGTACAATTCAGATGCACGGAATAAATGTGCTTTTGCAAGGAAATGTGCGGCAGCATATTTGTTAATCCGTCCGATTGATTCACCTTTATTGGGAAGTAGTCTGTAGGCTTCTCCAAAATCAGCTATAACCTGTGTGTATATTTCTTCAGCAGAATTCCGTGTGAAATATGTTTCGGCACTTGTAGACGGAGCTAATTTCAAAGGTACGCCACCAAATTGTTTTACTAATTCAAAATAAGCATAAGCTCTAAGGAAATGTGCTTCTCCTAAACGGGTGTTGTATGTAGGTGAACTCTGATTATAATATTGAGGTATGTTCTGAATCAATATGTTTGCGGGTTCAACTAGTCCGTAGTAATTATCCCAGATGGGTTGGTTGGCACCATTTTCAGATGAGTTTAAATCCTGGCTATAGTGATTCCATGCAGGAATTACATTGTTAGCATCGGTAAACTCGTCCACTCCCATATTGTAACATTGGATTCCCCATATATAATTGAATTTAAATTTAAGTTTCTGATAGGCGCCAGTTACCAATTCATCAAGACCTTCCTGGGTTTTAAAACGGTCTGTACTATATTGAGTCGTAAGATTTTCATCAAGGAAAGACTCACTGCACGATGTGATCGAGCTTCCTGTTACGCTGGCTATTAAAGCAGCAAATAATATTCTATTTAATTTCATAATGTCTTTACTTTAATTTGTTGATTAGAATCCGATGTTGACACCTATTACAAAACTCTTCAAAGTGGTAGGTGAACCAAATGTCTTGGTATTATTGTCATAGTTTACCAAGTCTGTATCTAAAAAGTCACATGCCTTATAGATATTGAATGGGTTCATGGCTTGAACATATAGCTTCAAATTATTGATACCCAACTTCTTTAATTGTTGCGGGGTAAAATTATAGCCCAATGAAATATTACGTACTTTAATGTACGATCCATCTTGATAGTTCATTGCACTGTTGAAAGCATCGGCTCCTTCGCCGTTGGAGCCGGGTGAATAGTATTTTGCATTTTCATTTGTACCAGCCACCCAATAGTCTACTTTACGTTGCATATAGCGACCGTCGAGCGTTACAGCTCCTTGCGGGACGGTGAATCCCCAGCGTGACAGAATAAAGAAGGAAAGCTCAAAATTCTTATAGCTGAAAGTGTTGCTCCATCCACCTGTCCAGCGTGGACGTGTATGCCCTACAATTTGCTTGTCATCGTTAGCATCTATTGCACCATCATTATTTAAATCTTTTACTTTGATTTGTCCTGGCTTACGTCCGTATTTAGCAGCTTCTTCAGCTTCTTCCGTTTTCCATATTCCATCATATACCCAGTCGTAATAAACACCGATTTCTTCACCGACAAACCATTTGTTATTCACATCTTCAGTTCTGCCGTTAGATAATTCGTCAATTCGGTTTCTATCCATAGACCATGTTAAAGTAGTGCTCCAGGTAAAATCTTTGGTTTGTACTGGTATTGCATTTACTTGCAAATCAATACCATATCCGGATGTTTTACCCACATTGGCATACGTAGAAACATAACCCGTTAATGAAGGGATTGACATTTCTAATAATAAGTCATTGGTTTTTGTTTTGTATGCATCAATACTACCGGTGAGTCGGTTATTAAAGAAGCCATAGTCAATACCGACATTGTATTGTGTAGTTCGTTCCCAGCCTAAGGTTGGATTAGCCATTTTAGCAGGCTCTTTTTGTGAAGGATCGGAAGGTACATAACCTAAAGATGAATCACTTTGTCCCCAGTTATAGTATAAACCGGTGATGGCACCTTTGGTTGCGTATGCTTTGATAGCTGCATTGCCTGTGACACCCATACCTACACGAAGTTTCAACTGATTCAACCAACTGATGTCTTTCATGAAATCTTCTTGATCCATTCTCCATGCAATAGCTGCAGAAGGAAAACTTGCCCATTTGTGCCCTTCGGCTAATTGAGAGGCACCATCCCAACGCATAGATGCCGTTAACAAGTATTTATCTTTGTAACCATAGTTCAGTCGAACCATATAAGATGCCATCTGAGTTTCGGTTAGCCCAGTACCAAAGGAATTCAATGTACCGGCAGATCCCATATTATACCAAAGCTCATCCGACGAGGCTACATTGGTGGCTCTCATATCTCCCATCTCGTAATGATAGGCAGAAGCGGATTGCATCAATGTCATTCCTAGACTATGCTGACCTAGAGTTTTATTGTAATAGATCAGGTTATCCAATGTCCATGCACGCTTTTGTTCGTTCTTATATTGTGCACCGTTGTTACCATCTCCATTGATGCCATCAGCAGCGTTAGCAACTCCTAGAGTGTAAAATTGAAATTCGGGACCAAACTGAAGACGATAGGATAAACCTTCCAGTGGTTTCCAAATTTTTCCGAAATCAATCTGTGAGTACATGCTGGCAGAAGCACGGAAAGTACGGCGTTGATTGGTATTATAGTCTAATTCCCGGATGGGGTTGATGATATTTACGTCACCGCTTGGATAACGGACATATTCACCGTTTTCATCGTAAGGCACAGTCCATGGGATCATGCTTCTTAATGCACTATAGAAGTCACCGGAACCAGTTACGGATTTAGAGAAACTATATCCATAGTCTTGAGTAGAATATGATGCGTTAATTGAAGAACCCATTTTGAACCAATCAACAGGAGTTACGTCAAATGATGTCTTTAATGTATAACGTTCATAGGCTTGTCCTGGTTGTGTTCCTTTTTGATCTAGATAGCCGAATGAAGCATAACCTTGGAATTTGTCCGAACCTCCGGAGGCACTTAAGGTATGTTCGTGGGTGATACCCGTCTGTTTGCCGTGAGATGCCCAGTCGTAGGAGCCGACCTTTGAGGGATCATAATTGCCATTTGACCATGCTTGCTCGATATTCTTCCACGAAGCGCTTACACTGCCGAATGCTGCTTTATCTGCTTCAAAAGTTGGAGTGGCCGAAGCATAAGAACCCGCATTGTATTTGGCTAGGCGAGCATAATCCAGCCATTCTGTGGCAGACATCATTTCTGTGACATCATGTAATGTTTCAAAAGTAACAGTACCTGAATAGTTCAGGGTTACTTTTCCCTCTTTTCCTTTTTTAGTAGTTACGAGAATTACACCATTGGCACCACGTGAACCATAAATGGCTGTGGCCGAAGCATCTTTCAAAATGTCAATAGCTTCAATGTCGGAAGGATTGATGTTTTCAATACCTCCATTTTGAATTACCATACCATCTACGACATACAGTGGTCCTTGCTCTGCATTAATAGAGCGTTGCCCACGAATGTTAATGTTACCGACTTCTCCGGGACGTTGGCTAGATGTAATATCCACACCTGCTGTTTTGCCCTGCATTCCTTCCAATGCATTTCTTACAGGCATTGCTTTTAATTCTTTTTCTCCTACGCGGGCCATAGCGCCAGTTACATCGCTTTTCTTCTGTACACCGTAGCCCACAACTACTACTTCATCCAGCGTTTCAGTATCTTCTTGAAGAGTTATCTTGAAGTTAGTATTTCCTGCTACGGATACTTCTTGCTTTTTGTATCCTATATAAGTGATAGTGATTGTACCTTTGGTTGGTACATTGGAAAGAGAAAACTTGCCATTTAAATCAGTAATTGTACCATTAGTAGTACCATTAACCAACACACTGGCACCAATAACCGGTTCTCCGGTAAAATCTGTAACCGTACCCGAAATCGTTTTGTTTTGGGCATAGGATTCTACTATTAAAAAGGAGAACAAAGTGAGAAGAAATAGCCGTCGGATAGTATCCTTATAGGCATACAGGTGATTACCTTTTTTGTTGCTTTTCATACTTTAATTATTAAGTTATAAATATTGGTTTATAGATCCTTTATTGTTGATTTATCTTTTTATCCTCTAATGAAGACTCTTTGTTTCTTTTTGTATTTTATATGGATATTCCTGTAATGTAGTACTTTATAGAGGTTTAGTTGTATGATATATTGTATGGTATTTCTATATTTACATAGCATATTTATTATAAAGTTAAACAAAAGTTAGATTCTCTTTTTAGTATAACCGACTGTGAATCAAATGACTACATATAGTTAGCAATCAATTGAGGATAGGATTTGAACAATTAGTACCATTAATATCTTTTTTACCTATTATGAGTTATCCGGTATGCGAATCTTTCTTCGTTCCACTATAGTTATCTTTGCGTTTGACTATAGTTATCCGCAAGGGTAACTATAGTGTACTTTGCGGATAACTATAGTGGAACGAAAAAAAGATAGCGATCGGAATGAAATCGATTAGCAAAAGAAGGAAATAAAAATAGCAGTGAAAAACTATCTATGCTATAGCAATTGGTCAAGTACGGCACGAAACACCTTATCGGCATGTTCTTGCATAATCTTAATATAATTAAAGATAGGACGGTTATTTTTCATACTGTGTCCGATACAGTATTCTATTTTTTCAATTTGAATGCCTAAATCATATCCGTGTTGTGCAAATGTCTTTCGGGCGGAATAGTAAGTAACCTTTTTCTTTACCCCCGAAAGTTCTGTTACCTTATTTATATGTCGGAAGACTAAACTATATATTTGTTTATAAGATGAATATTTACCAAACTGCAAATGCCCATTTCTCGACATATATTTATCTATAAGCACTTTTGCTTCAGGCTGCAAAGTAAATACAATTTCATTTTCTCCCTTCTTGCTATTACGTGTTTTGTGACGCACATAACGCATATCGTTCTTATTTTTAAAATCATATGCTAATAAATCTCTCAGGTTGATACCGCCTAAATAATAGGTAAGCATAAAAATATCTCTCACCATGGATAAAGAAGACTTTAAAAGCCGGACATCACGTATTCTCTTCAGTTCATCTATTGACAAATCAAGTTCCCGCACATTACTTGTCGGCATCTTAAAGAGGACAAAAGGATGAATGGAGTAAGATACATAATTCATCTTACCGGCATAATTTACTATCACCTTTATTAAAGTCAGATATATTCTGATAGTTGTATCTGCCAGATTCTCCTCGTGAAGAACTTTGGCAAATCCTTGGATATGTATAGGTGTCAATTGAATTAAAGGAAAATCCCCTTTCATATATTTGACTAATCTTTCGGAAGCTATCTTATAAAGTTTATAAGATTTCTCCCGCTCTTCTCCTTTCATGAAATTCATGTATTCTTTTGCAACAGCTTGAAAGGTTATACCTTTTTTCTTTTGTTCATAAGTAATTATACGTATAAGTTCGGTACATGAAATTGCTGGTAAATAGCTGATCGATGTAACAATTTCTTCATACTCATTGATTAGTTTCCGAAGACAGGCATTCATATTCGCTGCATTCTCATGCCTTACTACTCGACCATTTTTTAGTTGATTGGCAGAATCCAAAGTAAATTGGGTAGATATATATCTGGTTTGAGAATGATGTGCTACGGCTATCCTTATTCGATGTCTGCCATTTGATAATTTTTTAGTTGGAACAACTACAATTGAAAAATTCGCCATATCATTTTTAGGTTTATAAATTACTATTTTCCATACAATAAAATAGAAACCTAAAATCCGCAACTATCATCCAATACACGATTAAGGGTAGATTTATGAGTCGTTAGTAGCAGCTTTCAGTAAAAAGCAACAGCACAACATCAATATGTAGCCACCATCCCCTTACCCCACGATGCGACTTGAGGTAATACGCAGATTCTAACCGGAAAGAAAGGATTCTTATCCGAATTCTGTTTTGAAAGGTCTTGCATAAGCCCGGTTTTCTGTATAGATATTCAGCACGTATTGCCTTGCTGTCATGATCCACTTGGCAGGT
>NZ_GG774807.1:46092-137780 GCF_000163675.1 Bacteroides sp. D22
ATATCCGATGATACTGCTGCATCTCTGACCAAGTGTCTGGTCGATAATAGGTGAAAGCATGGAGTCAAATTGCTCCATGATTGAAAAAATTCCTCCAAAAGGTGTGAGTTTTTCAGATTTTATTTGTACCTTTGCCATGTCTTGTTACGATTTACGCTTGTTTTGAATTGCAACACTAAGATAAGTGAAAAATCTGACATGGCAAAATCCTGAGCAACTTTTTGTTGCTCAGGAACTTATAAATAAAGTTAAATTATAGTGTTGCGGAATTAAGGAGAAACAAAAAGGTTCATAGTCATTAGGTACTAATCGAAAATCGCTCCTACAGCATGGAATATCGTGCAAAAGACGGTATTTTCCATGCATTTGTACGATTCTGCATTGCTATATCTTGATTAAGTCGTTATGTTTGCAACACTTTTTCACAGGTAGAGTGTGAAAAATTACTTTTAAAAAGAGAATCTAACTTTTGTTTAACTTAACAGATGTAATTAATAGATATGGAAAACAACAAAAAAAATGCTTCATTTATTTCAATTGCTGGTTGGAAAAGAATGCAGCCATTGTCTTTTTTACTTTACGACGATTTTACTAATCAACAAAAATATGTTTAACTTTAAAAAACATGGTATGAAAAAAAACTATGTCACAACTGCTGTTGCCTTACTACTTTTAGCAGGATGTAGCAACGATATTAAAGAAACTGATATTCAGTTTACCGGTGATACGGGAGCGAAAGTTTCTTTTAGTGCAGTAATAAACAATCATGAGGCTAGCAATCTTGTTACAAGAGCTACGGAAACAAACTGGGAGGCAGAAGACTCGGTAGGAATCACTTGTGGTACGGAACAAGTGAATATTCATTACAAATACAAGGGCAATGGTCTTTTTGCAGCAAAAGGAGGAAATGCAGAAGAGATTTGGGTATTAGGTTCCGGAGAGTATGATGTAGTGGCATACGCTCCATTTTCTGGTACATCAGGTGAAGAACAACCTGTATTGGAAGTGACTACAGCCAGTGACAATCAAGCTACAGCAGAAGAACGTGCGAAGATAGATTTTCTTTTTGCTAAAGGGAAGGCTACATCACAAACCCCGAACGTGACATTAGCATTCAATCATGTGATGAGTCGTATTAGATTGGAGTTTCAAGCTGGCGAGGGTGTGGACTTAGCAGATATAACTTGCTATCTTATTGGGCTTAAGAATAATGGTACATTTAATCCTAAAACAGGGGAGACAACAGTCAGTGAAGACCCTGTTACGGACAAAGATGATATATATTGGGATAAAATAGGAGAGCAGGATAATTATACAGTACAAGCTATTTTACTGCCACAGAAGGTGCAAGGCAAAGTAACTATCCAAGCTAGAATGAACGGTTATCTTTATGAAGCCGAGTTTGCTAACTTGACAGAATTGAAATCAGGATTTTCTTATAATTACATCATCAAGACAAATAAATACGAGGACAATAATTATGTGTTGACAATTACAGAACAAACGCAAATAATAGGATGGGAGGATGAAAACCACGATCCTATAACATCCGACCCGAGTATAGCTGAAACTGGAACAGAGATAACTAATCCTAGTTGGAATATTACAGAAGAAACCGTAACTCCACAGCCTGTTGTGAAGTGATCTGTTTACCAATCTAATATAGATAAAAATGCTAAAAATATAAACATGAGATTTATGAAAATATATAATTATATATCAATGCTTTTTCTGGCTGGCGCAGCCATAGTTGCGTCTTGCTCGCAAAATGAAGAACTCACCGGAGAAACACCGGATTCTTTGCAGGGATTTCAGATTAGTGTGTCTGATGAAGGATTTATGGACGAAAGTGGTAAGACACGTGCTACAGAGAATGGATATACTACCCGATTTTCTAACGGAGATGCTATCGGTATATTTGCGGTAAGAGGAGAAACGGTGGTAGAGGATATCAAGAATCGGAAATTCACACTGACAGATGGCTATTGGGAATTGACTGATGGAGGGGATCCTATTGAATACAAAGGTTCACAATTTCAGCGGATGACTTTTTATGCATACTATCCGTATAATGCGAATGTGACTTTTGATCCGACGAAGGTGGATCCTTTTGAAACATACGTCAACAATTGGAAAATAGGCAGTGAACAAAATGAAGGAAATTATACACAATATGATTTGATGACGAGTACGGGTAGTGTTCAGGGGGATCGTTTGAAAGGACAGATCGCTTTTACTATGCAACATCGGATGGCTCTTGCGGTAGTGAAGATGCCTAATTTGACCTATAGCTTTACAAATGGCGGTATAGATGATTATTTGTTACCATTAACAGCCGGTTCGTTTACAGTGAACAATACTCAAGCAACTCCTTATTATCAGGAAAGTACGGATACATACCGTTTCTTGGTTAATCCGAAGAAGGAATTCTCAATTAAGGGTACTTATTCTGGAGTAAGTGAGATGGAATATGAAGCTAAAGGTACGCTGGAAGGAGGAACGGCGAAAATGTATACCATCGAAGATAAAAGTAAAATCAACCATACTTTGCAGGTAGGAGACTATTTTTGTGCAGATGGAAAAATAGTTTCAGTAGATGCGGAAACGGTGCCGGAGAATGTGATTGGTATTGTATGTTATGTAGGAAATTCACAACCCAGTGTAACACATACTGAACTCTATTCAGCAGAAGTTGATGCTTTGCGTCGCGATTTCCCTGCATGTACGCACGGTATAGTGCTATCTATTAAGAATTCTGTGGTAAAAGATAGTGAACAAAATGATGTTGCTTTGAAAATGTTCCATTCAAGTAAGTCCGGTTATTATTCAGACTGGTTTACTTCAGATGAGAATTGGGCAAACAAGTTTGTAGGTTGTAACACAGAGAAGGATGTTAACAAGAATGATGCTTCATTGGTTTTCCCAGCACTAATGGGATACAATAATACACAGTTACTTACTATGTGTTACGAAGGTATGGGTAGTCCTTCTACTTGCGACCATGCTTATGCGTATATCAAGGCTTATCGTGAAGCGGAAGCTATTCCGGCAAATGTGACTCCTTGGTATTTGCCCTCTATAATGTGTTGGGATACAGTCGCTAAGAATTTGAGTGTTATTAACCGTTGTCTCAAGAATGTAAATGGTGATGAGATGACCTCTGTCGAGTCAGGAACTAACAGTGGACACTATTGGAGTAGCACACAGCGTTCTCCAGCCAACCAATGGACACACGGTATGGCTGGTGGAAGATATCACATAATTTGTGAACGTGATTCGCGTGCCGGTTATTTCCGTATGATGCTTGCATTCTAAAATAATGACGGTATATAAAGTCCGTTAAAATTATACTTATATCATGAACATATACATATATGAATAAGAAAAACTTTATAAAGGGGACAACCTTACCTGTCGCTCTGTTTTTCACTATAGCAACTTTTGCACCTGCATGGGGATTGCAAACAGCTTCGGCAGCCATCGAAGTTGTACAGCAGCAAAGTACTATAAAAGGAACAGTAGTAGATAGCCAAGGCGAACCGATAATTGGAGCAAGTGTACTTGCGGAAGGAACATCTAATGGTACAATTACCGATATTGACGGTGTATTTAGAATAAATGTACGTCCCGGTGCGAAATTGAAAGTATCTTTTATAGGTTATACCGATAAAAAAGTAGTAGCGAAAAATGACATGAAAGTCATTCTGGTAGAGGATGTGACAGCACTTGAAGAGGTGGAAATCGTAGCTTATGGTACGCAGAAGAAAGTGACCATGACAGGAGCTATCGCTAGTGTGAAGGGAGAAGAATTGACCCGTGTATCTGTAGGTTCGGTTTCCAATGTATTAGGAGGGCAGATGACAGGTTTGACTACCGTACAATATTCCGGTGAGCCGGGAGCGGATGCCGCTGAAATTTTTATTCGTGGTAAAGCTACTTGGGAAAATTCTTCACCGTTAATTCAGGTAGACGGTGTGGATCGTGAAAGTATGAGTGATATCGACCCGAATGAAATTGAATCCATTTCTATCTTGAAAGATGCTTCGGCAACAGCCGTATTTGGTATTCGTGGAGCAAATGGGGTCATTTTGATTACAACTAAACGAGGAAAGGAAGGAAAGGCGAAAATTTCGTTTACTACTTCTGCTTCTGTATTGATGCCTACAAAAATGGTAGAACAGGCAAGTTCCTATGACTATGCCCGTTTTCATAATCAAATGATGTCCGGTGATGGCAAATCTGCCTTATTTAGTGATGGCGTGATTCAAAAATTTGCAGATGGTTCCGATCCTATTCGTTTCCCAAATATACAATGGGCTGACTATATTATGAAAAGCTCTACGCTTCAGAGCCAGCATAATCTGAACATCTCGGGAGGAACAGATAAAGTACGTTATTTCATCTCTGCAGGTGCTTATACGCAAGGAGGACTTTTTAGTGAGTTTGATCTTCCTTATAATTTAAGCTATCAGTACCGTCGGTTTAACTATCGTACAAACTTGGATATGGATGTCACTAAAACGACTACTTTGTCATTCAATATTAGTGGTAATGTGAATAATTCAGATCAACCGCGTACGAGTCAGGGATCTTCCGGATTGATTAAAAATATGTATTATGCTACTCCTTTCTCCAGTCCGGGAATCATAGATGGAAAATTGGTAAATTCGAGCGATGAGACTTATTCAGACGGACTGAAATTACCATTTACAGGAGGTACAGGTATGGGATATTATGGAAATGGGTTCAGCCAGACCAGCAACAATTCGCTGAATGTGGATGTGATTCTGGATCAAAAAATGGACTTCTTGACTAAAGGACTTTCTTTTAAAGTGAAGGGATCTTATAACAGCTCGTTTACAGTTAATAAAGTCGGTTCTGGTGGGTCTATTGCTACATACACTCCTGTATTGATGGATGACGGTAGTATTGCTTATCGTAAGTTTGGAGAGAATACAGATGTGAAGTATTCGTATACTACAGGCAAAGCACGTAATTGGTATATGGAAGCCAGCTTTAATTATAATCGTACTTTTGGTGATCATACGGTGACAGCCTTAGTTTTGTATAATCAACAGAAAGAGTATTATCCGAAATTATATTCGGACATTCCTCATGGATATGTCGGATTAGTCGGACGTGTCACTTATGATTGGAAGAGCCGCTATATGGCAGAGTTTAATGTGGGTTATAACGGTTCGGAAAACTTTGCGTCCGATTTGCGCTTTTCTTATTTCCCGGCTGGTTCTATAGGTTGGGTGATGAGTGAAGAGAAGTTTTTCCGTCCTTTGAAGTCGGTGGTTAGCTTCTTGAAATTACGTGCCAGTGTCGGTTTGGTAGGTAACGATAATATTGGAGGATCGCGGTTTATGTATATGGCTGATCCATATAATGTCGGTTTAGGTGACTTGGCAAATCGTGTAACGGCAAGTGGAGGAGCAACTAACGCCTGGGGATATGGATTCGGAACAGATAATGGTACTGTTAGTCTGGGTGCGCGTGAGGTAGCTAAGAATAACCCTGCTGTGACATGGGAAAAAGCTCTGAAACGGAACTATGGTGTTGATATTAACTTCCTTGATGACCGTCTGAAAACAACCTTTGAATATTATAAAGAACGTCGTAATGACATCCTTTTGCGTGACGGTACAGCTCCGGGAATGTTAGGGTTCATTACTCCCTATTCAAATTTAGGAAGTGTAGACAGTTGGGGCTGGGAACTTTCTTTAAAATGGAACGATAAGATTGGCGATAATTTCCGTTATTGGGCGGGTATTAACCTTTCTTATAATCAGAATGAGATTCTTGAAAAGAAGGAAGCACCGCAGAATAATTTATATCAATATCAGAAGGGACACCGTATCGGTTCGCGTAGTCAATATGTTTTCTGGCGCTTCTATGATGAGGATACACCTGCGCTATATGAGCAGACATTTAATCGTCCGTTCCCCACTCACGAGAGTATTCTTCAAAATGGAGATGCAGTATATGTTGACTTGAATGGTGACCGTAAGATTGATGCAAATGATGCAAGTTATGACTATGGCTTTACAGACGATCCTGAATATATGCTAGGTATTAATTTAGGATTCAGTTGGAAGAATCTGGAAATAAGTACTCAATGGACAGGGGCCTGGAATGTAAGTCGTATGATTTCGGATGTATTTCGTCAACCGTTTTATTCATCTTCCAATAGCGAGCAGGGAGGATTGTTGGCATACCATCTGGATCATACATGGACACCGGAAAATCCGTCACAATCTTCGGAGTATCCGAGAGCTACCATTGATAATGCAAAGAATAATTATGCTACTTCCACTTTATATGAGAAAGATGCCAAATACTTGCGTTTGAAAACTCTTCAGGTGGCATACAATTTTCACTTCCCATTAATGAAGAAACTTGGACTGAATACATGTCAGTTGGCTTTTGCAGGATATAATTTGTGGACGATTACACCTTATTTGTGGGGTGATCCGGAGGCAAGAGCTACTAATGCACCTTCTTATCCATTGTCCAAGACTTATACGTTGAGCTTGAAATTAGGATTCTAAAATAGATAAAGGAAAGATACAATGAAATTACAAAATAAATGGTTCATCGGTGCGATGTTGGGAGCGGCGGTTTGTTTGGTTTCCACTTCATGTGTGGACGAAATTAAATTCGGAAACTCTTTTTTGGATAAGGCACCGGGCGGAAATGCTACTATTGACACAGTGTTCAATAGTGCGGAATATACGCGCCAATTTTTGAATACCTGTTACAGTAGACAGTATTACGGATTACCTTATAATACGGACAGTAACGGTAATATTCCTGATTCTTCCAGTCCTTATTTAGGAAAGAAGGATGCGCTAACAGACTGCTGGTCACTTTATTTTAGTGACGCAACTGTATATCAGCAGTATTATTTGGGTTCTCTCAATGCCAACTATGGCACGCGTGGTAATATTTTCCCATATACACGGGAAATGGTATGGGAAGTAGTGCGTTGGTGCTGGTTGCTAATGGAAAATATAGATAGAGTGCCGGGTATGGATAATGCTGAAAAAACTCAGTTGGTGGCAGAAGCTAAATGCTTGATTGCGGCGCGCTATTTTGATATGTTCCGTCATTATGGAGGTCTTCCATTGTTATATGCTTCATTCACCGGTACGGAGTCAGGTTATGAAATCCCCCGTGCTACGGTAGAGGAGACTGTTAACTATATGATAAAGATGTTGGATGATGCTATCAATTCCGGCGGATTGGTGTGGGCTTATGCTGATGCCGATCTTGCTAGCAAGGCCGGACACTGGACAAAGGCTGGTGCGATGGCATTGAAATGCAAAATCTGGCAATTTGCCGCTTCTCCGTTGTTTAACGATGTCAACGGATATGCAGGAGGAAACTCAGAGGCTGAACAGCAACGTCTGGTATGGTACGGCGGCTATCATGCGGAACTTTGGGATAACTGTTTGAAGGCTTGTGAAGCATTCTTTAAAGAGCTGGAGAGTCAAGGCGGGTATAGCCTGAATAAGGCTTCGGAAGAAACACCGGAACAGTATCGTCAGGCATATCGTATGGGGTATATTCGTCAGAACAGCAAGGAAGTCTTACATTCTGTTCGCACGAATATGTCGGACGCTTTCAACTCAAGTTCTTATATGTGGCATTCTTGGGCTGTTCCGTCACTTTGCCGTACTGAATATCCGCCTACACAGGAATATGTGGAGATGTTCCCATGGGCCGACGGCACTCCGTTTGACTGGAAAAAGGCGGAAACAGAAGGTAAGTTGGATGAAATGTTCTTGACCGGAACATTTAAAAATGGAGAACAACTATTGTCGGAAATCGTATTAACTCGTGACCCTCGTCTGTATGAGCATTGCATGGTGAATGGACTACCGAAGATGTTAGACTGGAGTGCCGGAACGATGTCCGGTTTACCTTATGAATTGTGGGTCGGAGGATACGATGAAGGACAAAATGCGGCACTTGAATCTGGTAACTATGCGACCGGTTATAAAAATATGAAATATTATTTGGGAACTGAGTACCAACGTCAGTATACGCAGTGGGTTTATCTTCGCTTGTCTGATATTTATTTGACTTATGCGGAGGCTTTGCTTCAAGCTAAGAACGATCACCGGGGGGCTATTAACCAAATGAATATAGTACGTGCCCGCGTGGGATTGAAGAAAGATTTGGCGGAGTGTGTTACAGATAAGAATTTACTTTCTGACAAAGCTGCCTTATTGGAAGAATTGCTGTGTGAACGTGTTCGGGAATTGGGGCTTGAAGATAGCCGTTACTTTGATCTTGTCCGTTACAAACGTGCCGATCGTTTCGAGAAACGTCTGCATGGATTACTTGCCTATCGTTTGGATGATGCCGGTAATCGCATGACAGGTAATACAAAATGGAATGAAGGAGATAAGAACAAAGGAGCATTGCAACCTACTCGATTTGAATATGAAAGGTTTGAATTATCTAAACCGGTTCGTCGTTGGTGGACATACGGATTTGATTCCAAATGGTATCTTTCTCCATTCCCGCAAACGGAAATTAACAAAGGGTATGGATTGATTCAGAATCCGGGTTGGTAATGTGAGACAACGAAACAGATTAAAACAATACTTGAATATTGATTTATATGAGAAAAAATAAGATTCTGATACTGGCTTTACTAGTTTGTTTGAGCATTCCGGTCAGAGCGCAGAATACAGACAACAACATTATAGGTATTGTTGTTGATAAATCGGGAAACCCAGTCTATGGAGCGTCCGTTAATGTGGAAGGTGGCGCAGTGGAGACCCGGGTTGAAACTGATAAAGATGGTAAATTTGAGATTGCGGTCGAGAAGGGACAACGCTTGAGTGTCTTTTCTGTCGACAAAGGCTCTACCACAGTTGTGGTAAAGGCTGATGGTCCGATGACTATTGTGATGGGATATGCAGCTCAGACTATTGATGTGGGAGCTAACCGGACATTCAATCGTCATGAATCAACAGCAGCTGTTTCTACCACCTATAATGAAGAGTTTAATAAGCGGTCTTCCCGGAATATATCCAATTCTTTATATGGATATGGATTGGGTCTTACTACTTTGCAGAATGCAGCTAGTACAGGTTTAATGGCAGATCCTACCTTTTATGTACGTGGTTTGCAGAGCTTGTCAAGTAGTACACCGCTTGTGCTGGTTGACGGTTTGGAACGAGACATGAGCTTGGTGAGTCCGGAAGAAGTAGAATCCGTTTCCATCCTGAAAGATGCTGCGGCTGTGGCATTGTACGGATACAAAGGAGTGAACGGTGCGATCTTGATTACGACGAAGCGTGGTAAGTACAAAACAAAAGAGATAACGTTTACGTATGATCACATCATTAACACTCAGTCTCGACGTCCGGAATTTGTAGATGCGGCTACGTATGCTTCTGCTGTGAATGAAGCGCGTGGATATGAAGGTTTGGGAGCTCGATATACTCCGGAAGAAGTCGATGCTTTCCGTAATGGAGTAGGCAGTGGAGGAGCTTCCCGTATGTACCCTTATCTCTATCCTAATGTGAACTGGATTGATGAAACCTTTAAAGACAGAGGAGTTTCTAATAAATACACGATCGAATTCCGTGGAGGAGGAACAAAGTTCCGCTACTATACTATGGCGAATTTATTAACAGACAAAGGGTTTATCAAGACCCCGAATGCAAATGACGGATATTCTACACAGAATATGTATTCACGTGCTAATTTGCGTACAAATCTGGATATTGATTTAACCGCCACTACCAAATTGAAGTTGAATCTTCTCGGTACCTTGTCCGAATCTCGGATTCCGGGGGCTTCGGTTAACCTATGGGATATGATTTATTCGATTCCTTCTGCAGCTTTTCCGGTTCGTACGGAAGATGACAGTTGGGGAGGAAGTACTACTTGGGCGGGAACATCGAATCCTGTCGCACAATCGCAGGGAGCTGCTTATTCTAAAGGACACTCTCGCAGTTTGTTTGCCGACCTTACCTTGTCACAAGATTTATCTGGTTTGCTGAAAGGATTGGGAGCAAACTTTCGTTTAGCTTATGACAACTATTCCAATATTCTGGAAGACCATAGCAAGACTTATACGTATGCCGGTTATGCAACAAACTGGACAACTAACGGTCCGTTTTATACTGCCATTTCAGGTGGCGAATCCAGTGAAATGGGTTCGGGTGCAGGTATTGACAACTGGGCGCGCCAATTTAACTTTGCAGGTAGTGTCGATTACAATCGCTCGTTTCGGAAGTGGGATGTGTATTCTCAATTCAAATGGGATTATGAGTATCGTGATTCATACGGATTGAACACTACTATTTATCGGCAAAATGTATCCTGGTATAATCATGTAGGTTTCTCTAATCGCTATTATTTGGATCTGGCATTGGTTGGCTCGGCCTCCAGTTTATTGGCACCGGGGCATAAATGGGCTTTCTCGCCTACCATTTCTGCTGCTTGGGTGCTTTCGGAAGAAAAATGGTTGAAAGATGTGTCTTGGGTGAACTTCCTGAAATTGCGCGCTTCGTTTGGAGTGATCAATGTTGATTATCTGCCTAAAGACGGAAGTACTACCGTATATGACTATTGGGATCAGATTTATACGACTACCGGTACGCAATATAAGTTTAACAGTAGTTACGACTCTGAATTCGGAAGTACTATTATCGGGCGCCTGGCAACTGCTAATTCGACACATGAGAAAGCGTATAAATACAATGTTGGTGTTGATGCCGTGTTGTTCAATGGACTGGACGTGACGGCAGAAGGCTATTACCAACGGAGAAAAGATATTTGGGTCTCTTCCGAAGGAAAATATACCGATGTGTTGGGCGTAGATGCTCCGTTCGAGAATGCCGGAATCGTTGATAGCTATGGCGTGGAACTAGGACTTAACTATACGAAACGGTTAGGAGATGTAGTGTTCAACCTTGGCGGTAATTTTGCTTGGAATAAGAATGAAATTAAGGAACAACTGGAAGAACCGCGTTTGTATAAGAATCTTGTGCAAACAGGAAATCGGTTGGGACAAGTATATGGAATGGTAGCTGAAGGTTTCTTCAAAGATAAAGAAGATATAGCAAACAGCCTTCCGCAAAACTTTAGTACGGTAGTGCCGGGAGACATAAAATATAAAGATGTGAATGGAGACGGAATCATTGATGCCAATGATAAAACAGCTATCGGTTATAGTACGACGGCTCCGGAAATTTATTATTCTTTCCATTTGGGAGCCGAATGGAAAGGGATTGGAGTAGATGTAATGTTTCAGGGAACAGGTAACTATTCTGCTGTCTTGAATACGAAGAGTATGTTTTGGCCGTTGATAAATAATACGACACTTTCTACTCATTATTATGAGAATCGTTGGACACCGGAAAATCAAAATGCCAAATATCCTCGTTTGAGTTCACAGAGTAATGCCAATAACTATCAGGCTAATACAGTTTGGTTGGCGGACCGGTCATTCTTGAAGTTACGTAACGCGGAGGTGTATTACAGATTTCCGGAAGAATGGATGAAGAAGACTAAGATATTGGGGAGTGCCAAGTTATATGTCAGAGGAACAGACTTGTTCTGTTCAGATCATATTGATGTGACAGATCCGGAATGTTATGGTGTAGCGACTCCGCTGAATAAGAGTGTAGTAGTCGGTGTTACGATTGGTTTTTAATCATAAAAACAAAGCGAAAGAATGAAACTGAAAAACATTATCTACGGAATGATGTGTGTAGCCGCACTCGGTTCCTGCTCAGATAAGATGGAATATCATGAGTACAATAATTATGATGAGGATTTTGTGAAGCTCAACTTCGGTAATGTAGGAGGGCTGATAACAAATATCTATTTGTCCATGGATGTGGACTTTGGAAACTATAGCGGGGCAATTCTTGGTTCTGCTACCGATGAGTCCGAATATGCTTATTCGGGAAATCAGATTGAAGACTTTTACAATGGTTCTTGGAGTCCGTCGAATGCTAAAAGTAGCATGTGGACGTCCTGTTATGAAGGGATAGCCAATTGTAATTTATATCTGGAGAAGTTTACCGGACTGACATTTCCCGAGTTGGCTTTGAACAGTGATTATGCACAACAGATGTTCCGCTATACCAATTACCAGTATGAGGTACGTTTCCTTCGTGCATATTTCTACTTTAACTTGGTACGGCAATATGGAGATGTGCCGTTTAGCGACCATATATTAACAGCCGAAGAATCGAATACGTTATCGCGCAGACCGGCACAGGAGATTTTTGATTATATCATAGCCGAATGTGATGATATTAAAGATAAGATTATCGTCGATTACAGTAAACTGGGAGATATGGCATTGCCTAGTAGTCCGGCGGAAACAGGACGTGCCAACCGTAAAACGGTATTGGCCTTGAAAGCTCGTGCAGCATTGTATGCGGCAAGTCCTTTATTTAATCCGACTGATAATAGAGAACTGTGGTATCGTGCAGCTAAAGCCAATAAGGAAATTTTAGATGACAGTAATGGGTTTGCTGAAAAGGCAAAACTCTTAGTGGAGGATTATTCATCACTTTGGAGCAAGGACAATTACAATGACGCTACTAATGAATTGATTTTTCTCCGTCGTGCCACTACTACCACTAATTCTTTTGAGGGATATAACTTCCCGGTAGGGTTGGAAAATTGTAAAGGTGGAAACTGTCCCACACAGACACTGGTGGATGCGTATGAGATGAAGGATACAGGGTTGCGTCCGGACGAGTTGGATAACTATGATCCTGCTAATCCTTATTATACCAACCGCGACCCTCGTTTCTATCTGACTATTGCCAAGAATGGGGACGAAAAGTGGCCTAACTGGAATACTGTTCCTCTGCAAACCTATCAGGGCGGACTAAATGCGGAGCCTTTGAGTGGCGGAACTCCGACTGGCTATTATCTGAAGAAGTATTGTCAGACGGCAGTAGACTTACGTGCCGGTACAGCTTCAAAGACCTATCATTCATGGATTACATTCCGTTTTGGAGAGTTCTATTTGAATTATGCGGAAGCTGTATATAAGTATCTGGGTAGTCCGTATGCAACGGATAATGAATTTACAACTTCGGCTGTGGATGCTATCAAAGTAGTTCGTACGCGTGCCGAGATGCCCGGATTCCCTCAAGGGATGACCAATGATGCTTTCTGGAAGAAATATCAGAATGAACGTATGGTAGAATTGGCCTTTGAAGGACATCGTTTTTGGGATGTACGTCGTTGGAAGGAGGGTGACAAACATTTCAAGAACATTGTTGAAATGAAGATTACGAAGAATGGGGATGATACTTATACGTATGAACGTAAGGTAAAAGAAAGAAGTTGGGATGATAAGATGTATTTCTTCCCGATTCCGCAGAGTGAAAAATCTAAGAATCCTAATTTGGAGCAGAATCCGGGGTGGTAACCCACAACCGGAATGCTGATGAATAGTGATAGGATATTCTTGCATAGAACGGATGTTTATAGAATAAAAAAACGAAAGAAATGAAGAAACATTATATAATACTGGGGCTGTTTTGTCTGCTGGCCATAGTTGCCTGCTCGGATAATGACCCCGTCGTTGAAGTGAACAATGGCAATCAGACGGAAGAGGAGTTGCCGCCTCTGCCTACTGAAGTTATAACGGGTAGCCGTGCAATGTGGGTTAGTTACGACCCGGCACCAAATGTTGACGCCAATAACTCTTCCGGCATATCATCCGCATTGATTAGCTGGAGATTACTGAAGACCGATCCGTCTAATGTTGCTTTTGATATTTATAAGTCGGTAGACGGCGAGACGGAAGTGAAATTGAATGAGAAACCTATTTCGAATACTACTTCTTGGGTGGATGCGGATATTGATGTATCAAAAACGAATGTATACCGGGTCACTCTTGCCAATCAGGCTGAAACGCTTTGCGATTATACCTTTACCTCTGAAATGGCAGAAAAGTTTTATCATGAGATTAGATTAAACATGAATGTACCCGATGCGTCGATTACATATTCTCCTGATGATATTCAGCTAGGTGACTTGGACGGTGACGGTGAATTGGAGATTGTGGTGAAGAGAGAACCGTATGATGGTGCCAACCAGGGGGGATGGAATAATGGTTCGACCTTGTTGGAAGCTTATAAGATGGATGGTACTTTTTTGTGGCAAATTGATTTGGGAATCAATATTCGTTCCGGTTCACATTATACTTCATATATTTTATACGATTTTGATGGAGATGGTTTATGTGAAATAGCTTTCCGCTCTTCAGAAGGTACAAAGTTTGGGGATGGTAAGGTCATTACCGATGCTTATGGTAATGTGAACGATTATCGAATTCGTCAGACTGACGCTGTGGGCTGGTATTCGGGAGCAAGTATTAATACAATTTGCGGTTTGATAATGGAAGGTCCCGAATATATCTCTATTTGCCGTGGATATGATGGACGTGAAATTACCCGGGTGGATAATATTCCTCGTGGTGGAAGTGGTTCAAAAGCGTCGCGTGCTAAATATTGGAGTGAATATTGGGGAGATGATTACGGAAACCGCATGGACCGTTTCTTTATCGGGGTGGCTTATCTGGATGGTATACCTGACGAAGCGACCGGAGTGAGAACAAGCAACCCCAGTCTGATCATCAGTAGAGGTATTTATCATAATTGGCAAGTATGGGCACTCGATTTGAAAGGGAATAAACTGGAAACCCGTTGGAAGTTTGATACAGCCGAACATTCTTCGAAATGGTTGTCCATGTGTTCGCATAGTTTTCGTGTAGCGGACTTGGACGATGATGGAAAAGATGAAATCTTGTATGGTTCTGCGGCTATAGATGATGATGGAAGCGAATTGTGGTGTACCGGAAACGGTCATGGTGACTGTTTATGTGTTGGCAAATTTATAAAAGACCGTTCAGGATTGCAAATTGTTGCTTCATTTGAAGAACCGGGCAATTATAATGGACAAGGACACGGTTATGGATGTCAAGTGATTGATGCAAGAGATGGTGGCTTGATTACCGGCCATGGAGCGGGTTCGACTACTGATGTCGGTCGTTGTATTGTGGCAGATATCGATCCGGATAGCCCGAATTTTGAGTACTGGTCTTCTTTGCAGGAAGGGGTATTCAGTTGTAGTGGCAGTGGATTGGTATCCAGTACATATCCTACAGGTATTGGTGGTGGAGTTTTGTATAATGTAGCCATTTATTGGAGCGGGCAGCCGACAAGAGAAATGCTGGACCGTGCTTGTGTCGTGAGCTATAAAGAGAACCCTGATGTAAACAAGACGAATAAGACTCGTTTGGTATATTTTGGAACTTACGGTAGCAATGACGGTAACCATAGCACCAAATACAATCCTTGTTACTATGGTGATTTTCTCGGTGACTATCGTGAAGAAGTAATAATGGGTTCAAGTGACATGAAATCTATTTATATATTCTCCACGAATCATCCTACCGAATTCCGTCTTCCTCACTTGATGACCGATCATAATTATGATATGTCTCAAGCGATGCAGAATATGGGATATAACCAGGGAACTAACTTAGGTTACTATGTAGGTGCTGAAACTTTGAAAAAAGCAGAATAAAAAGGTTTTTGAATAAGAAATCTCTTATTTGATATGAGTTTGTTGAAAAAGAACAATCCGGCTAACTGTCGGGTTGTTCTTTTTTTCATAGTTGAACGAATCGCCATATATATGGATAATATTCTATTTCTTAATTGATCGGCTCTCCCTACCTTTGTAAGGTGAGATAGCAAATATACATATGAAAAAACTCTTTATCCTTTTGTTCCTCTTCATCACTTTAGGAACAAACGCACAAAACAATAAAGTTTCCGGCCTCAACGCCCGCCAGTTTCATAAATATTGGAAGGTAGAGTCGGAATCTCCGGATTATAAAGTGACATTTCAGGGTGATACCGCTGAAATACTGTCTCCTAAAGGCCTTACCTTATGGAGGAAAGAAAAGATGAGCGGACGGGTAACCATTGAATATGATGCGTGTGTAGTTGTAGAAAAAGAAGGAGACCGTTTGAGTGACCTGAATTGCTTTTGGATGGCTTCGGACCCCAAACATCCTGATAATATATGGAAACGTGAGAAGTGGCGTAGCGGAATCTTTCTGAATTGTTATTCTTTGCAACTCTATTACATGGGATATGGTGGAAATTATAACTCTACTACACGCTTCCGTCGTTATGACGGCAATGAAGCAGGAATCACAGATCCCAAAGTACGTCCTGCCATACTGAAAGAATATACAGATACCGAACATTTGCTAAAAGCGAATCACTGGTATCACATTAAGATAACAAATGAAAATAATAGGGTTAGTTATTACATAGACGGCAAGAGACTGGTGGACTTCCGCGATGCCGAACCTCTGACAGAAGGATGGTTCGGCTTTCGCACCACCTTATCCCGTACCCGTATTACAAACTTCCGCTACGAATGTTTGCCATCCCAAACGTCTACTGTTCCTTTACATTGGATCGGCAATACTCCTGAACAAGACAAAGCTGTAAGTTTCGGAGTTCCTTTTGATGAAGGCTACCTATTTCCTGAAACTTCATTGCGACTAAAAACAGATAGAAATCAAGAGATTCCGGTAGATACTTGGCCATTGGCTTACTGGCCGGATGGTTCCGTGAAATGGAGCGGAGTTGCCGGAGTCATTCCTGCCGGAACAGAAAGACTGACATTAGAAAAAGCCCCCCGGAAAGCAAAAACTATCAATAAACAGCCTAATGCTTCTATTGCAATCACTGAAACGCCTGAAAATATTCAAATTGAAACAGGGCTAATTTCCGTATTTATTCCCCGACGCGGAGATTTCCTGATTGATAGCCTATTGTATAAAGGAACTAAAGTAGGAGAGAAAGCACGTCTGATTTGTAATACTCAAAGCGAGCCGATTCAAGAAAATACATCTCAAATATCTTTTACTCATTACATAGGGGAAATAAAATCAGTAACCATAGAACGTCTGGGCTCTGTACGGGCACTTGTAAAGTTGGAAGGGATACATCGGAACAGGAATAAGGAGATTGATACGAATCACTCTGAAGAGGAAGGGAACTATGCGAATCACTCTGATATGAACAAACTGAATAACCGTGAGTGGCTTCCTTTTGTGGTACGTCTCTACTTTTATGGTGGCAGTGAACAGATCAAAATGGTACATAGCTTCGTCTATGACGGAGATCAGAAGAAAGATTTCATTCGTAGTTTGGGTATCCGTTTCGACGTTCCTATGCGTGAAGCTCTGTATAATCGTCATATTGCTTTCTCGTGTGCAGATGGAGGAGTGTGGAGCGAGCCGGTACAACCATTGGTAGGGCGTCGCATACTCACTTTAAATAAGACAGATAATAAGAAAAACAGTAATGAAAAGAAGGATGCACAACAGAAGCCAACAGATGAACCCTCCCTGCAACAGCAGCAAATGGAAGGCAAACGTATTCCGCCTTATGAATCTTTCGATGAAAAGAACCGCTCTCTGCTCGATAACTGGGCTTCATGGGATGATTACCGTCTGTCTCAACTCACTGCCGATGCTTTCTCCATTCGTAAACGTGCCAATAACGATAATCCCTGGATAGGAACCTTTTCCGGCACACGTAGCGATGGATATACTTTTGTCGGAGATATTACCGGAGGATTAGGACTTTGTATGCATGACTTTTGGCAGTCTTATCCCTCTTCTATTGAAATTTCAGACGCACGAACCCCGGTAGCTACCCTTACCGCCTGGTTGTGGAGCCCGGAGTCCGAACCTATGGATTTGCGGCATTATGATCGTATAGCTCATGACCTGAATGCCAGCTATGAAGATGTTCAGGAGGGCATGAATACGCCATACGGCATTGCCCGTACAACTACGTTTACACTGATCCCACAAAGTGGATATACCGGGAAAAAGGCTTTTGCTGATTATGCCAAACAATTTTTTAGTCCTAGTCTGTTAATGCCAACCCCGAATTATCTTCATGCCCGCCAAGCTTTCGGGATATGGAGTCTCCCTGACCGTACTACTCCATTCCGTACTCGTGTAGAAGACCGCTTGGATGCTTACATTGACTTCTATCAGAAAGCAATCGAACAAAACAAATGGTACGGTTTCTGGAATTACGGTGATGTGATGCACGCTTATGACCCCGTTCGTCATACCTGGCGTTACGATGTCGGAGGATTTGCCTGGGACAATACGGAACTGGCTTCTAATATGTGGCTATGGTATAATTTCCTGCGTACCGGGCGTATTGATATTTGGCGTATGGCAGAAGCTATGACGCGTCATACGGGTGAAGTGGATGTCTATCATATCGGTCCCAATGCCGGATTAGGCAGTCGGCATAATGTAAGTCATTGGGGATGCGGAGCAAAAGAAGCGCGAATCAGCCAGGCCGCCTGGAACCGTTTCTACTATTACCTTACTACGGACGAACGTTGCGGTAATTTAATGACTGAAGTGAAGGATGCCGACCACAAACTCTATGACTTGGACCCTATGCGCCTGGCCCAACCTCGCAGTGAATATCCTTGTTCTGCTCCCGCCCGTTTGCGTATCGGTCCCGACTGGCTGGCTTATGCCGGTAATTGGATGACAGAATGGGAGCGCACAGGTAACACAACTTATCGTGATAAAATAATAGCAGGAATGAAAAGCATTGCCGCCCTGCCTAACCGCCTTTTTACCGGTCCCAAAGCTCTAGGATTTGATCCGTCAACAGGGATCATCACAACCGAATGTGACCCCAAATTGGAAACAACCAACCATTTAATGACGATCATGGGCGGATTTGAGATAGCCAATGAAATGATGCGTATGATTGATATACCCGAATGGAAAGACGCCTGGCTTGATCATGCTGCACGTTACAAGAAGAAAGCATGGGAACTTAGCCATAGCCGTTTTCGTGTCTCCCGTCTGATGGCTTACGCAGCTTATCACTTGCGCAATACCCAAATGGCTGAAGAAGCCTGGAAAGATTTGTTTACCCGGTTGGAACATACACCTGCACCGCCTTTCCGCATCACTACCATACTTCCGCCGGAAGTACCGTCTCCATTAGATGAATGTACGAGCATTAGCACGAATGATGCTGCTCTTTGGAGTCTGGATGCTATTTATATGCAGGAAGTTATTCCAATAGATAACTGAACGAGTGTAAAGTAGCACTAGTTGCTTCCCAATCTATTAATAGCAAAGTTCTTCCGCATTAAGGGTAAACTTCCTTTCTTTTAATACCAAACTTACAATCAACTTATTATAAACTATAAACGCAAGTTCTGTTTTTATAAATGAAGCTTTTGATTATAAAAACAAAACTTGCATTTTTATAAACGGAACTTGCGTTTATAGATTAGTCTTAAGCAACTGATACTTTGGTACTAATCCAAAAGAAGTTTGCAAAGGGATAAGAGTAACTTTTCTATTAATAGATTACGGGATAGATAGCGTACTTTATCCCTTATGTTCTTACTTTAAGTAATTCTTTAACGGGCAATCGCTCTTTTTCAACCCTTCAACAATGCTTTTCGCATTCATGTGCGCTCCTTTCAAAGAAGAGTGTGTATGGTCATGATTATAGTAAGTTGCTGCTTTCTTCACACCTTTCTTTTCTAGTTTATCGGCACTAATCTTATTCAGATCGATAAAATAAGCTCCCGTAGCTTCCGCAGCTTCACGTGTCCACTTGCCAAAAGACTCGGTATTACGTTCTATTTTTCCATCTTTCCATTTGTTGCGTGGCGTATGACTAAGAACGATGGGAATGGCGCCTTTCTCCTGAACATCCATGATGAACTTCCGAAGATACCAGCCAAACGTATAAATTACCTGATACTTACCAGTCTTTTCCATTAGAAATACTTTGCTTTCATCACCGGAACCACGCAATTCGGCACGGGCTTTCCCTTTGTTTATATCTCCTGCATCATTATGTCCGAACTGAATCAGAACGAAGTCCCCCGGTTGCAAGGCATTGTATACCTTATCCCAACGACCTTCATCGAGGAAAGTACGTGCACTACGTCCTGCCATCGCACGATTTTCTACAGAAATTTTATTTAGATTGAACTCGTCAGCAATTACGCTTCCCCAACCCCACATACCGTTTTTGTCTTTATCTTCATTTCTGACCGTACTATCTCCGATAGTAAACAATACCGGACGTCCCTCTTTCCGACTGGAACCTGTCACTGTATCTTTCTCAACAGGTTTCAGATAATTGGCTAATTCCAGTCCTTCATACGCACGTATTCCGTCAGCAGCGGATTCTGCATTGACTTTAGCACCGAAAGCACTTGTATGTATACGGTCGATGTAGAACATATATTTCACCTTATTCTTGCCGAACTTCTCAAATTTGCGGGCACTGATATCATTCAAATCAATAAAAGGAACATGCTGTTCTTCTGCCACCTGCTTTGCCCACAATCCGAAAGTTTTGTTGACACGTGTGATGATGGTGCTGTCTTTGTCTTCCCAAGCATTGCGGGGAGTAAGCGAAAATAGGATAGGATGAGCACCTTTGGCTTTTACATCCTGAATGAAACGACGCATATATTCCCCGTAGGTATATACGGTTTCTTTCACTCCGGTTTCTTTAATCGTTACGTTCAGTGTATCTTTGCCAATTCCGGGAATGGAAGCACGGGCACGTCCGCTGTCGTATGGGCCGTTGTCATTGTGCCCCAGTTCGATGATAACCCAGTCTCCCTGGCGTACTCCTTTGATTACATCCGGCCATAAACGGTTATAGAAAGTACGGCTACTGGTTCCACCCAGTGCATGATTCTCTACAGTAATCCGGTTAGAGTCGAAATAATCGCCTGCATAATAGCCCCATCCCCATTGTCCGTTGTTGCCGTTTCCTAAAGTTCCGGTACGCATGGTAGAGTTACCTACCAGGAACAGAACAGGGTTGTCACCTTTCCGGCTCGAACCGGCTTCCGGTCGCGAGGTACGTGCTTTATTCAGGCTGTCCAGCGTGTTGTCAATTACCTGATTGACATCTGCCATGGGAGCGGAAACTTTATTTTGTGCTTGCAGTTGCAAACTAAATGTAATGGCCATCAGCCAACATATATACGGGAATAATTTGTTTTTCATGAATCTGTTCTCTTTGAAATCCCTCACTGACCGGTGTCTAAACAGTCAGTGAGGGAACTAGCTACTAACTAACCTCTAACTAAACCTAATGAAAAAACTGTGTATGTTATTTTAATTTATAAACTTCTGTTCCGGCAAGCAGGAAACAACCGACTCCGTAGTCTTCAAAGTCGGGCACACTCTTATAAGTAACCGGCTGTCCGTCTTTAGGCTCTTTGCCTGTTCCCTGCACATATCCCAGGAATCCGTTCGGATGTACGGCATCTTTCACCATAGCGTTCCATGCTTTTAAAAGGACGGGAAGATATTCTTTGCGGTCGAGCAGTCCGTTGCGCACTCCCCAAGCCATGCCGTATACAAACAGTGCTGTTCCGGAAGTCTCTTTACCTCCGAAGTTCGTCGGATCATGAAGACTCACATTCCAGAAACCATCTTCACGCTGACATTTTTTAAGTGCCTTGCTCATAGCGAGAAAATCATTTATATAGTCCTGGCGATGTGTTTCATTGGCAGGGATTTCATCCAATACCCGTACAAGAGCTGCATATACCCAGCCATTTCCACGACTCCAGTAGCAATCTTCTCCATTCGGTTCTTTGTAAGGAGGATCAAAGTCCTGATCGCGCCACCATAAGCAATCTTTAGGATTATACATTCCGGCTTCTCCGTGCACGTTACGAGTGTAAGAATACATATCCCACATCTTATCGTAGTATTTCTGTTCACCGGTCATTTTTCCAAACTTTGCGTAGATTGGCATTGCCATTTGGATAGCGTCAATCCACCACCAATCGTTCACCTGCGGAGTGTTGACTACCATATCGATACTTGCTTTTATATTCCGGATCATATTCGGATCGGACGGACACATATTATAAAGGTCGATATACGTTTGTCCGCAGCAATGGTCGTCTGCGTTACGGGTCGTATTGCCGTTTCTCATTCCCCATTTGTGGAAATCAGCCCAATCGTAGGCATACTTATAATAATCCTCACGCGGGTAAATGCCATACAGAGCCATTAATCCTTCATAATATACGCCTCTCGTCCATATATTGCTTGGACGGACTCTGCCATAGAAAGAAGGCAATGTGTAATCGGCATACTTTTTCATAAAGTAGTCGTTTACTTTTACGATGGTCTCTAAAGTCTCTTTTTGTGCAGGTAACTCTTGTGCCATGACCGGCTTTCCTGTCATAAGACAAAGAAGGGTTACTGTAAAGAATGAGAGTAGTGATTTCTTCATGGTGAAATAATTCTGTTTTATTAATTGGGTGTTCATTCTAATTTTCATTGGCAAAGATAAGGGACGCACTTTTCTTTTTCAATGGATTTCCGTTCAGATATATTCATTTTTGTTCACCAGGTAGTTATAATGCGGTTTAAAAGTGGGCTATATGATGATTTCTACATAGATCTGTACAATATTCTATTTTATAAGTAGGCTGTACCGTTTACTTTTGTGTTGTAAATTGATTAACGATAAAACTATGAAATGCATAAGTGCTTTTTTAAGTCTGTGTCTGATAGCTGCTTTTGTAGTGGCGCAGCCGAACTATGACTTTTCGAAACTGAAACGCGAACATTTGGGACGCGGTGTAATTGCCATCAGAGAGAATCCATCTACTGTTGCCGTGTCTTGGCGTTATCTGTCCTCCGACCCGATGGACGAATCTTTTGATATTTATAGAAACGGTGAAAAGGTAAACAAATATCCGATAAGAAATGCGACTTTCTTTCAGGATATATATAAAGGTACGGAATCCGTACTTTATACCGTCAAAGCTATCCAATCAAAAACGGAAAGCAATTATCAATTGCCGTCCGATGCTCCGGCTGGTTATCTGAACATCCCGCTGAATCGTCCTGAAAACGGTACGACTCCGGCAGGACAAAGTTATTTCTATGCTCCTAATGATGCCAGTATCGGCGATGTGGACGGTGACGGGGAATATGAGATTATCTTGAAATGGGATCCGTCGAACGCACACGATAATTCGCATGACGGTTACACCGGAGAGGTATATTTCGATTGTTATAAATTAAACGGGCAACATTTATGGCGCATTAATCTGGGACGTAATATACGTGCCGGTGCACACTACACCCAGTTTATGGTGTTTGACCTCGATGGCGACGGTAAAGCGGAAGTAGTAATGAAAACCGCCGACGGAACAGTGGACGGAAAAGGAAAAGTGATTGGAGATGCGCAAGCTGACTATCGGAATGAACAGGGACGTATTTTGACCGGACCGGAATATCTGACTGTCTTCAACGGACTGACAGGAGAAGCGATGCAAACAATTGATTACGTACCAGAAAGAGGAAACCTGATGGATTGGGGAGACAATCGTGGTAATCGTAGTGACCGCTTTTTGGCTTGCGTTGCCTATCTCGACGGTATCCATCCTAGTGTTGTGATGTGTCGTGGATATTATACCCGTACAGTATTGGCAGCATACGACTGGAATGGAAAGGAACTGAAAGAACGCTGGATTTTCGACAGTAACCATCCTGGTTGTGAAGACTATGCCGGACAAGGTAATCATAACCTTCGGGTAGGTGACGTAGATGGTGACGGATGCGATGAGATTATCTACGGCTCGTGTGCCATCGACCATAACGGCAAAGGATTGTACACAACGAAGATGGGACATGGAGACGCGATTCATCTGACTCATTTCGATCCTTCCCGCAAAGGGTTGCAAGTATGGGACTGTCACGAAAACAAGCGTGACGGAAGTACGTACAGAGATGCGGCAACCGGAGAAATTCTTTTCCAGATAAAAGATAGTACAGATGTCGGGCGTTGTATGGCGGCTGATATTGACCCGACCCAACCGGGCGTTGAAATGTGGTCTCTTGCTTCCGGAGGAATAAGAAATATAAAAGGAGAAGTGGTGAAAGCCCGTGTCAGAGGATTGTCATGTAATATGGCTGTCTGGTGGGACGGTGATTTACTGCGCGAACTATTGGATAGAAATATAGTCAGCAAATATAATTGGAAGAAAGGAGTCTGTGAGCGTATAGCCATTTTCGAAGGAGCTCTTTCCAACAACGGAACGAAGGCAACACCTTGCCTGCAAGGGGATATTGTAGGCGACTGGCGGGAAGAAGTACTGTTGCGCACAGCCGATAATACCGCTTTGCGGCTTTATGTCTCTACCATTCCCACTGATTACCGCTTCCACACCTTTTTGGAGGATCCTGTTTATCGCATCAGTATCGCTACCCAGAACGTAGCTTACAACCAGCCGACACAACCGGGATTCTACTTTGGACCGGATTTGCAGGGAACCCTATTCAGAGGATGTAAAATACCTAAAAAATAAAATATGAATATTCGTATCATAGCCATTGCTTTGTTGCTGATAGCTTTGCCTGTCAGCGCACAGAAAAAGAAAACTGTAGTGAATGACTCAAACACCCCTTTGCATTTATTGCAACCTGCTTATCAGGGCACGTATGGTGATTTGACACCGGAACAGGTAAAGAAAGAGGTAGACCGTGTATTTGCTTATATAGATAAGGAGACTCCCGCCCGTGTGGTAGACAAGAATACGGGTAAAGTGATTACCGACTATACAACGATGGGAGAGGAGGCACAACTGGAGCGTGGAGCTTTCCGTTTGGCAAGTTATGAATGGGGAGTGACCTACTCTGCCTTGATAGCGGCATCCGAAGCTACGGGCGACATACGCTATATGGATTATGTACAGAATCGTTTCCGGTTTCTGGCCGAAGTAGCACCGCATTTCAAGCGTGTTTATAAAGAAAAGGGTACAACGGACCCGCAGTTGCTTCAAATCCTCACTCCGCACGCACTGGATGATGCGGGAGCCGTATGCGCGGCGATGGTGAAAGTCCGTTTGAAAGATCCCTCGCTTCCTGTGGATGAACTGATACGGAATTATTTTGATTTCATCATAAATAAAGAGTATCGTCTGGCAGATGGAACTTTTGCACGCAACCGTCCGCAGCATAACACTCTTTGGCTGGATGATATGTTTATGGGTATTCCGGCAGTAGCACAGATGAGTTATTATGACAAGGAGCAAAAAGATAAATATCTGGCAGAAGCAGTGAGACAATTCCTGCAATTTGCCGACCGCATGTTTATCCCCGAAAAAGGATTGTATCGTCACGGATGGGTGGAAAGCAGTAGCGATCATCCTGCTTTTTGTTGGGCGCGCGCCAACGGTTGGGCTATGTTGACGGCTTGCGAACTGCTCGACGTTCTACCGGAAGACTATCCTCAACGTGCGAAAGTGATGGATTATTTCCGGGCTCATGTACGTGGAGTGACAGCCTTACAAAGCGGAGAGGGACTTTGGCACCAACTGCTCGACCGGAATGATTCTTACCTGGAAACTTCCGCTACTGCAATATATGTATACTGTCTGGCACACGCCATCAATAAAGGATGGATTGACGCCATTGCTTACGGACCGGTTGCTCATCTGGGATGGCATGCCGTAGCCGGCAAGATAAATGCGGAGGGGCAAGTGGAAGGCACCTGTGTCGGTACGGGAATGGCTTTCGACCCTGCTTTTTACTATTACCGTCCGGTCAATGTATATGCGGCTCATGGTTACGGACCGGTTCTTTGGGCAGGTGCGGAAATGATTCGCTTGTTGAAAAATCAATATCCGAAGATGAATGACAGTGCCGTTCAATACTACCAGGTGAAACAAAAGACGACAGCACCTATTTTTGCTATCGACACAGAAGAAAAGAAAGATTAACTTTAAATAGATTGAAACCATGAAACGAGAAGCATTTAAAATGTATTTGAAACCCGGATGTGAAGCCGAATATGAAAAAAGACATGCTGCCATCTGGCCCGAACTGAAAGCACTGCTTTCACAGAATGGAGTGTCGGACTATTCGATTTATTGGGATAAAGAAACAAATATCCTGTTTGCTTTCCAAAAAACGGAAGGGGGAGCAGGTTCGCAGGATTTAGGCAATACGGAAATCGTACAGAAATGGTGGGACTATATGGCGGATATCATGGAAGTGAATCCGGACAACTCACCGATATCCATTCCTTTGCCGGAAGTATTCCACATGGATTGATTTTCTAATAATTAGGTTGAATTGTTTGTGCAGGGGGATACTTGGTAGAGAAAACAGGTGTCCTCCTCATGCTATTTTGTGAGTGTTTCTTTTATTATCTCAACTATCTTGATTATTTTTGTCCAACATTTATCATTAATCTTGGAATCTATATGACGCAAAGACACCTTTTAGTCTTCACTTTCCTTGTTAGCTTTGTACTGAATGCTTATAGTGCAATAGAGCTTCGTTCTACACAAATGAGAACTAGTGACGGCCTTCCCAACAACTCTATCCGATACATCTATCAGGATAGCAAAGGCTTTTTGTGGCTGGCTACCTTGAACGGATTAAGTCGTTATGATGGCAACTCTTTCCTGACCTTTCGTCCGGAAGCCGGAGATAAAGTGTCTTTGGCCGACAACCGGATTTACGATCTCACAGAAGATAAAGATGGTTTTTTATGGATTTCCACTACACCTGAACTATATAGCTGTTATGATTTGCAACGTGCCCGTTTTGTTGATTACACGGGTTGCGGCGAGTTAAGGCAGAATTACTCTACTGTATTTGTTACAGCCAACGGAGACGTATGGTTATCACATCAAGGCAATGGTTGCCGACGTATGGTGCATCAGAAAAACGGTGAAATGACATCCACCGTATTCAGGACAGAACGTGGAAACCTGCCGGACAACCGGGTGAAATTCGTGAATGAAGATGCCAGTGGACGTATCTGGATCGGCACTCAATGCGGATTAGTTTCTGTCTCCAATGGACAATATCGGATAGAAGACCGGTTGATTCATTTCACTTCTTCTCTGGCTTATAAGGATGACATGTATTTCCTTACGGCAGATGGAGATATTTATTATTACCATTCGGCTACGCAGAAGATGCAGAAGCTGGCTGCCCTTTCAACCGTTGCAGGGCAGACGTCGCCTACCGGAAATTTCTTGTTGAAAGATAAATGGATGATTCTGACTACGACCGGAGTATATACTTATGATTTTACGACCGGAGAAGTAGCCGCTGACCCCCGTCTGAATATTAAAAAGGGCGAACTGATTCGCGACAACCACGGAGACTATTGGATATATAATCATACAGGACACCTCACCTATGTGGTTGCCGCAACCGGTGAAAGTAAAGATTTCCAGTTGATCCCTCAAGATAAGATCAGTTACATCGACTTCGAACGTTATCATATCGTACATGATTCCCGCGGAATCATCTGGATTTCTACCTATGGGAATGGGCTTTTTGCTTATAACACAGCCGAAGATAAACTGGAACATTTCGTTGCCAACATCAACGATCAAAGTCATATCAGTTCGGATTTCCTGCAATATGTCATGGAAGATCGTGCCGGTGGCATCTGGGTAGCTTCGGAATATTCGGGTTTATCCCGCATTTCAGTGTTGAATGAAGGAACTTCCCGCATCTATCCCGAGTCCCGTGAACTGTTCGACCGTTCGAATACCATCCGTATGTTGACCAAGATGTCTAATGGCGATATTTGGGTAGGTACGCGTAAAGGCGGACTTTATACCTTTGACGCAAATCTTCAGTCGAAAATGACGAATCAATATTTTCATTCCAATATTTATGCGATCGCTGAAGATCGCCAGGGACGGATGTGGACTGGAACCCGTGGTAATGGATTGAAGGTGGGAGATACCTGGTATTATAATACCCCGTCCGACCCGACTTCATTGTCGGATAATAACGTTTTTGCTATTTATCGCGATCGCAAAGACCGTATGTGGGTGGGTACATTCGGTGGAGGGCTCGAATTGGCTGAACCTACTTCTGACGGGAAATATAAATTCCGGCATTTCTTCCAGAAAACGTTCGGAATGAGGATGGTGCGTGTGATAGAAGAAGATGAAAACGGAATGGTCTGGGTAGGAACCAGTGAGGGGATTTGTATCTTTCATCCGGACTCACTGATTGCGGATGGTGATAATTATCATCTCTTCAGTTATACAAACGGAAAATTCTGCAGTAATGAAATCAAATGTATCTATCGTGATACGAAGGGACGTATGTGGATTGGTACTTCCGGTTCGGGACTGAACCTTTGTACGCCGCAGGACGACTATCATTCATTGAAATATGAGCATTACGGAACTTCCGAAGGGTTGGTCAACGATGTGATCCAGTCTGTTTTGGGAGATAGAAAAGGAAACCTTTGGGTAGCAACTGAATATGGAATTTCCAAGTTCACCCCGTCCACCCGTTCTTTTGAAAACTATTTCTTTTCTTCCTATACTTTAGGTAATGTGTATAGTGAGAATAGTGCCTGTATGCGTGAAGACGGGAAATTACTTTTTGGTACAAACTATGGATTAATTGTGATCGACCCTGAAAAGATACAAGATAGTGAAACGTTTTCTCCGGTTGTTTTCACTGATTTGTACGTCAATGGGACCCAGATGAATCCGCAGATGGAGGATTCTCCTTTAAAACAGTCTCTTGCTTATTCGGATGAAATTACGCTGAAATATTTTCAAAACTCATTCCTGATAGATTTCTCCACTTTCGACTATTCGGATAGCGGACATACGAAATATATGTATTGGTTGGAAAACTACGACCAGGGATGGAGTGCTCCTTCTCCACTGAATTTCGCCTCCTTTAAGTACCTGAATCCGGGAACCTACATACTTCATGTCAAGTCCAGCAATGGATCGGGTATATGGAACGACAGTGAAACTACACTGAAGATTGTAATCGTCCCACCGTTTTGGAAGACTACCTGGGCAATGTTGTGCTATGTTCTGTTATTGATGGTAGCCTTGTATTTTGCCTTCCGCATCGTCCGGAACTTTAATGGTTTGCGTAACCGTATTAACGTAGAGAAGCAACTGACTGAATATAAGCTGGTCTTCTTCACCAATATTTCTCATGAATTCCGTACGCCGCTTACCTTAATCCAGGGAGCTTTGGAGAAAATCCAGCGTGTCACGGATATTCCGCGCGAATTGATATATCCTCTGAAAACAATGGATAAGAGCACGCAGCGTATGTTGAGGCTCATCAACCAGTTATTGGAATTTAGAAAGATGCAGAATAATAAACTGGCACTTTCTTTAGAGGAAACGGATGTCATCGCTTTTCTTTATGAAATATTCTTGAGTTTCGGCGACGTGGCGGAACAGAAGAATATGAACTTCCGTTTCTTGCCTTCGGTGCCATCTTATAAGATGTTTATTGATAAAGGAAATTTGGATAAGGTGACTTATAACCTGCTTTCAAATGCATTTAAATATACTCCTTCCAACGGAACGATTATTCTTTCGGTGAATGTGGACGAAGGGAAACAAACATTGCAAATTCAGGTTTCGGATACAGGAGTGGGGATTCCTAAAGAGAAACAGAACGAATTGTTCAAGCGGTTTATGCAGAGTAATTTCTCCGGTGACAGTATTGGGGTCGGTCTACATTTGAGTCATGAACTGGTGCAGGTACATAAAGGCACGATTGAATATAAAGACAATGAAGGTGGCGGTTCTGTATTTACCGTATGTATTCCGACAGATAAGACGGTGTATTCGGAGAAAGACTTCCTTGTTCCGGGCAACGTATTGCTGAAAGAGGCGGATGATCACGCACATCATTTGTTACAGCTTTCGGAAGAGCTTCCTGACCCGGAAAAGATGGCTGCTCCTTTGAATAAACGGAAAGTGCTGATTATTGAAGATGATAATGACATCCGTGAGTTTCTACGGGAAGAAATCGGTGCATACTTTGAAGTGGAAGTGGCTGCCGACGGCACGTCCGGATTTGAAAAGGCCCGTACGTATGATGCCGACCTGATTATCTGTGATGTTCTGATGCCGGGTATGACCGGATTTGAAGTAACCAAGAAACTAAAAACAGATTTTGATACGAGTCATATTCCCATTATCCTTCTGACCGCGTTGAACTCACCGGAAAAGCATCTGGAAGGAATTGAGGCAGGTGCGGATGCATACATCGCCAAACCATTCAGCGTTAAACTGCTGTTGGCACGTGTATTCCGTTTGATCGAACAGCGTGATAAATTGCGTGAGAAGTTCTCCAACGAACCGGGTATTGTGCGACCGGCTATGTGTACTACCGAACGGGATAAAGAATTTGCAGACCGCTTGGCTGCCATTCTCGAACAGAATCTTGCCCGCCCGGAATTTTCTATTGATGAGTTTGCGCAGCTTATGAAGTTGGGACGAACCGTTTTTTATCGGAAATTACGCGGCGTAACAGGATATTCGCCTAATGAATATTTGCGTGTGGTGCGAATGAAGAAAGCGGCGGAGTTGTTGCTGTCAGAAGATAATCTAACGGTTGCGGAAGTCTCTTACAAGGTAGGCATCAGTGATCCTTTTTATTTCAGCAAATGCTTTAAAGCACAGTTTGGGGTGGCACCATCGGTTTATCAGCGTGGTGTGAATAATGAAGGAATAAATGAAAAAAATGAGTGATAAGGATTCAAAAAGGAACGGTATGAAAAGAAGAGATTTTGTTTGCTTGGTATCATAATATATTCTAAAATTACTGCTTGTCTTGTAATTCACGCAATACATCATTTATAATATAAGTATCACTCATTAGATGCAGTCCGTAACGGGAGTCATGTAACATGGCACATACATTCGTTTCATAAAACAGATTTAATGCTCTTTCCGGGCTTATCTCCAATCGGGCTGATAATAATAGGACGATGCGACTGATTTTTCTCCAAAGTACTTGTTCTCTCATTTGTTACCTCCTTTTCTGTCCATAGTATCCAGTGGAAAACTATTATCAAAATGTAGATATGTATCAATGAGTTGCTGATTGAGCAAACATATCTGATGATTAGGTTGTGCATATACCAATTGCCCGAGGGCTTGCTCTATGGTGATAATGTCGTTAAGGTAATCTTCTATGGTGTCAATAACCCGATCGTTTGCTACGCCTCCTTCTATAATATCATAATCTTTCCAAGGCTGTTTTCCATTCCTACTAGCGACAATAAAATTCAACCAATGCTGATCGTAAGCATCAAAACGAAGTAGCTTGAATCCAGCTTTTATAGCTGCATCCATATCAAATTCGTATACATTAATCCATGCAGTAGTACTTGCCCGTAATAGTTGTACGCGGGCAGCCCACTGTTCTGCTTGTGAGCGTAGTGAGGTTAGATAAAAACCTCTACCGAAATCTAAATCGGCACGTCCCACTTTGGCTAAGGGATGCTCTATAGAAAGGGTGGAGCCATGATAAAGTGTTATTTTCATCCCTTCTCGCCCTCCTGTGCCTCCCAGTTCTTCAAAGCCTCGACCACATCCTCGCCTACATGTTTTAGACTTTGTGTGTGCATCACTTCGTAATTGTCCAGTAGAAGACGTTTGATTAGATTCATTTTCTCTAAACGTCGGCGCATTTCCATAGGAGAAATTCCCATTTCGCGTGCTCCAGCTTCTATTGCCATGACTGCAAAGTGAATCTTTTCACTTTCTAGGATATCCGGTTGTTTACACATAAGCGTTAAAATTCAGTTTATGAACAAAGATACTTGATGGCAGGCAAATAAACAACATTGCCGGAACTTTTTTATTTGATTGTTTCGAGAAACTCAACTTCGATGATTCTCAACTGGTGTTTGCTACTGCTTTTTTCCAATTCCATTGTATTGGCCGCTATAGCCTCTACTTCGATAATCTGTCCGAAAGCATCTTTGTCACTGGTGTTTCCTTTCAAGCGGATGGTTATCGTATTAGCACGTACGGGCTTTTCTACATTGAGATGAATATATCCCAGGCTTTTATCCGTGTTTCCGCTCCAAATCAAGGTGTTGCCGGCATATACTTCCAGCGGGTAACTTCGTGAACGCCATCCTTGCAGTTTGATGCATATATCGTCTATTTCGGCATCTCTTTCCAATGTATAGGTAATCCATGCAGTGCTTAGTTTACCGTCATTCTTCCATTCGGTCAGTTCGATATCATCGTAGCTTTTTTCAGCATCATTATTGTTGGAACCGGCTTTTGCCGAAACGATTCGTACACCCTTTTTGCTGTCTTTGTAAGAAGGGGTAGAAGGTGTTTCTCCTCTATCCAGTCTGCCTTTCAAAGTGGCCTGCGGAAGATAGGTACTCAAACCTCCGGTCACTTTTACAGGCACCGTTTCCAATGTGAGAGAGGCACTTAGAAGTCCTTTAGCCTGTGCTGTCAGAGTTACTTTTCCGGCAGCCGTCGTGCTGCGGATCAGTGCGCGGTTGATACCACATTCTACCGGAAGGTTTGTATCAAGAATATGATTGTTTTTACCTTGAGCAATACCTCCGCGCCATTCCGCCTGACCCTTGAGTGTGAACTGAATAGTGCGGTTGTCCAACGGACAACGTTGTCCGTCTTTATCTACCACTTCCACCTGTATCAATGTCATATCCGCACCGTCTGCATGAAAGCCTTCGGGGTTTTGGATAGCGGTAAGTTTCAGACTGGCAGGTTCACCGGCTGTATTTACAGCATAACGACTGATTTCTTTCCCTGCTTTATTGTAGCTGACAGCTTCCAGTTTGCCCGGTTTGAAGGCTACGTTGTCGAAAGTAAAGAGAAAATTGTATTGGCGTTTGCCTTTACCCAGGGAGTTACCATTCAGGAAAAGCTCCACCTCTTCTCCGGTAGATACTACCTGCACAGGTTTTACCGTATTATCCGGATAGTTCCAGTGTCCGATGATGTAGGTCTGGTCTTTTTCCGTATCTACCCATCCGTCCCACATTACCTGATGTGCGTAGAAAGCATCTTTTTCGATACGCATCGCGTCCGTCACTCCACTTCTTCGGTAGTTTTCCGCACCCCGGTAGTGGGTATTGGTGTCGGAGAAGATAATTTTAGTACCGCCGGAGCTGACTCTGTTACCCGTTCCGGGACGCTCACGCCAATAATCATACCAGCGGGCTATCATGGTGATGGCAAGTTCATCTTGGTTGCGGTTATAGTCAGTGGCCGGTTGTCCTTTATAAAGTGGTCCGTCACCTTCTTTGTGGAAAGGATAGCTATATTCATCCCAGTACTTTCTTAAACCTTCGTCGCGGCAATATTCGGTCGCCCACATCGGATGATGTTCGCTTCTGTTGATGTACAGCATTTCGCCACCGTATTCCGCTTCGCGGATATCCAACATTTCACGTGATCCGATGGCACGTCCGCCGAACGGGTCGTATTTGTCGCGGACAGCTTTCATTTCTATCATGTGTTCGCGGCTGATGGCTTTGTTGCCACATTCGTAGAACAGGATACTCGGATTATTACGGTTGTAGATAATCGCGTCTCGCATCAACTCCACCCGTTGTTCCCATTGACGTCCTTCACGGTCTTTTTCTGCATCTCCGGCAGGCATTGCCTGTATCAGACCTACACGGTCGCAGGATTCTACATCCTGTTTCCACGGAGTAGCGTGCATCCAGCGAACCAGATTCGCGTTTCCTTTCACCATCAGGTCATTAGAAAAATCGCTCAACCAGGCAGGTACGGACAGACCTACTGCCGGCCATTCGTTGCTGGTGCGCTGTGCATACCCTTTCATTTGGATAACACGGTCGTTCAACCATATCTTTCCTTCCGCGAAGCGGGTCTTGCGGAAGCCGGTGCGGGTACTGACTTCGTCGAATATCTGATTATTATCATCTTTCAAAGCGGTTTTTACCGTATACAAGTAACCATATCCCCAACTCCAGAAGTGAAGATTATGAAGGATGGCAGATGCTTTTACCGTCTTAGTCTCTCCGGCTTTCAAAGTCACTTTATCACCTTGGAAAGTTTTCATTAGTTTGCCGTCGGCATCAAGTATAGTCACCTGATAGCTGAATTGCCGGGTAGCTTTACTGTCATTTCTGACTTCCGATTCGGCATGAATCGTAGCTTTGCGTCCTTGGATGTCGAAGTCTTGGGCATAGACGTATACGCCTGTCGTTTTCAGGTTGCTATATAGGGGAAGAGTCTGATATACATTATCAGTAACGTACAAGAAGACGTTTTTAGGAATACCGCCATAGTTGGCATTGAAATTGCGGTCGTTCCACTGGAACTTAGAGTTAGTTCCTTCTTCTCTGTACATCCAGTCGTTGTCGGTGCGAACGGCAATCACGTTCTCACCCTCTTTGATATGTGGAGTCAGGTCGAACCCTACCGCCATAACACCGTTTTCGTGTCTGCCTAGATAATGTCCGTTAAGATAGAAGTCTCCGCGTTGGCGTACTCCTTCAAATTCGACGAATACTTTCTGATTACTTTTCAGTTCCGGAATCTGGAAACTCTTGCGATACCATACCACTGTATCTGTCAATTGTTCAATGGAAAGTTTGAATGCTTCATCTTCATTGAAGGCATGGGGCAAAGTTACTTGTTTCCATTTACTGTCGTCGAATTTTGTATCTTTGGCTTTAGGAAAGTCTCCTATCCGCAGCTTCCATTCGCTGTTGAAATTGTATTTTTTGCGTTCGGATGCCTGTATATTAATGGCGGACAGTATAGCCAGGAGAAATGTGAAAAGAAATAATTTGTGTTTCATGATAGTCTCTTAACTTACTTGAATTGATATCCTCTGAAAGTACCTTTCATTTTTATAAGGTCCGGTCCGAAATAGAATCCCGGTTGTGTTGGCTGGTTATAGCCTACATTTTGGGTAGCGATACTGATTCTGTATATCGGTTCTTCAAGGAAGGTGTGGAATCTGTATTCGGTCGGAATAGTCGAAACGTAGAGCCGGAGAGCAGCGTTGTTCTCGGAGCGTACGAGTACTTCTTCCCGCCAATCGCCTATAATGTCACCTTGGAGACAAGGATTCGATTTCGTTCCATTGTTGAAAAGAGTTCCTGTGAATTTGACAAGCGGAACAAACTTTTTGTTTTCCCAGTCGTATTTAATAATCATGTTTCTATCCAATAGTTCGCGTAATAGGTCTCCATCCCACCAGACAGCCATATTGGTCGGCATATTTCTCATTTTAGGGGCTATGATTTCTCCTTTTACGTTTCGAATTCCTTGTGAATCTCCTGACCACATTTCCACACCCGGATGAGTCGGGTCAATGTCGGCGGCCATACAACGTCCTACATCGGTATTGCTTTTTATCTGTAATAACACTTCTCCGGTGGCGGCATCTCTGTACGTACTTCCGTCACGTTTGTTTTCGTGGCAGTCCCATACTTGCAGACCTTTACGGGAAGGGTCAAAATGTGTCAGGTGGATGGCGTCTCCATGTCCCATTCGGGTAGAATAAAGTCCTTTGCCGTTGTGGTCGATAGCACAGGAACCGTAAATGATTTCGTCGCATCCGTCACCATCCACATCGCCTACACGCAGATTGTGGTTTCCTTGTCCGGCGTACTGCTCGCATCCGGGATGGTTGCTGTCGAATACCCATCGGTTCTTCAGTTCTTTTCCGTTCCAGTCGAAGGCCGCCAGAACGGTGCGTGTGTAGTAGCCTCGGCACATGACAACACTTGGGTGTACTCCGTCAAGATAGGCTACACAAGCCAGGAAGCGGTCGCTTCGGTTACCTTTTGCGTCTCCCCAGTCGGCAACGTTGCCGCGGGCAGGGATATAGTCGATGGTATGTAAGGCTTCACCGGTGTCTCCTGAAAAAACAGTCAGGTATTCTTTGCCTTTCAGAATACGTCCTTGCTTCATCATTTGATTCCTGCTTGGGTCAAAAGTACCGGCTTCGCGATAGTCTGCATCAGCATTTCCAATTACTTTTCCTTTTCCGTCCACTGTTCCGTCGGCAGTCCGCATCACTACTTCCGCTTTGCCGTCACCATCCAGATCGTACACCATGAATTGAGTATAATGAGCTCCTGCACGTATGTTTTTACCCAAGTTGATACGCCATAGTTGTTCTCCGTTCATTCGGTAACAATCGATGTATACTTCGCCTGTATAACCTTCGTGTGCATTGTCGTGTGAATTGCTGGGATCCCATTTGAGGATAATTTCGTATTCGCCGTCACCGTCTACGTCACCGATGGAAGCATCATTGGGACTGTACGTGTAGGTATCACCTGCCGGAGTTATTCCGTCTGCCGGTTTTTGCAGGGGAATTTCCAGATAGCCGAGAGGCGCGTTTTCCGGGAATGTGTATGTACCGTCAATGTGATGCGTCTCCTTTCCTTTTAGAACAGGACGCACTTCGTAAACAGCCGTTTTCTGACTGTTATTCTTATCACGGAACAGGGTGCTGACAGTGATGGGAGTGTCTGTCAATTTCTTCCCGTCTCTGTATACGTTGAAACCGGTTTGTATCGGATCGGAAGAAAGATACCTCCACGAAACGATTACTTCTGAAGGGTTTTCGCGAATGGCAACTACGCCGCGGTTTAGTTTCTCCCGTTGTAACTTTGAGTAGTTATAACCAGGTTGTGCTGTCATTGTTACAACAGGCAGTAACATGAATATGCACAATAGATAAATTGCAATTCTTCTCATATTTGTTTTATCGGTTTGGACCTTATTGTATTTATTCACTCGCAAAATTACTCCTTTTTGTGATGTATGAAATGGAGAAATGTACAAAGACTATATACAATTGTGCACCCTTTCAAGTTAATTGTCCGTATGATATAATATTCTATCTTTTGCGTACATCTGTCCATTACCTCTTTGATGATATGCGATAATTTTGCAACGTGAACTAAAAGAAGTAATTATGAAGTATCTTTTATCTATTGTACTATTGGCCTTGATTGGTTTTACAACTCCGAAAAAGACGATTCCTGCTTATGATTGGGGAAGTGTATCTGCAGAGCCGGATTTGTCGTGGGCCGATCAGGTGGGGGCGCAGAGGACTCCGGAAAACACAGAATGGGATGCCGGAAAGTTCGGGTTGCGGAATGACACTTCCGTATTCAGTACTCCTGCTATCCAGGCCGCTATTGATGCTTGTCACCAACAGGGAGGAGGTACGGTAGTTGTTGCCCCGGGGTATTATAAAATAGGTGCTTTGTTTATCAAGAGTGGTGTGAATCTGCATCTTAGTAAAGGTACTACCTTGCTTGCGAGTGATAATATTCAGGACTATCCGGAATTTCCTTCCCGCATTGCCGGTATCGAAATGACATGGCCTTCGGCCGTTATCAATATAATGGATGCGGAAAATGCCGCTCTTACGGGGGAAGGTTTTATCGATTGCCGCGGAAAAGTATTCTGGGATAAATATTGGGCGATGCGGGAGGAATATGAGAAGAAGAATCTGCGTTGGATTGTGGATTATGATTGCAAGCGGGTGAGGGGAGTACTGGTTTCCAACAGCAAGCATATCACGTTGAAAGACTTTACGTTGGTGCGTACGGGATTCTGGGCTTGTCAGATTTTGTATTCGGATCATTGTTCGGTGAGCGGACTTACTATTAATAATAATGTAGGAGGTCACGGACCAAGTACGGATGGCATTGATATTGATTCATCTACCAATATTCTGGTAGAAAACTGTGATGTGGATTGCAACGATGATAATATTTGTATTAAGGCAGGGCGTGACGCCGACGGACTGCGTGTGAATCGTCCCACGGAGAATGTGGTGGTTCGTAACTGTATTGCCCGTAAAGGTGCAGGGTTACTGACTTGCGGAAGTGAGACTTCCGGTTCTATTCGTAATGTACTGGCTCATGATCTGATAGCGTATGGCACAGGAACGACATTGCGTCTGAAATCATCCATGAACCGTGGCGGAACGGTCGAGAATATCTATATGACGCGTGTTGAGGCTGATAGTGTGACTCATATTCTGTCTGTCGATTTGAACTGGAATCCGAAATATAGTTATTCTGCCTTGCCGAAAGAATATGAAGGAAAAGATGTTCCTGAACACTGGACTACTATGTTGACTCCGGTAGAGCCGAAGGAAAAGGGGTATCCTCATTTTCGTAATGTGTATTTCTCTCACGTAAAAGCAGATGGAGCAAAACGTTTTATTTCCGCTTCGGGATGGAACGCAAGTCATCGCATCGAGAATTTTTATCTGTCTAACATTAATGCCGAGGTGGAATCTGTCGGAAAGATAACTTATGGAAAGAATTTCCAGTTACAGGATATTCATTTGACGGTAAAAGATAAAAGCCGATTGCGGCAAACGGATAATATAGATAGTAAGATTGAGATTAATTACAAATAATTCTCCTTATAGGCAGGAAGCTCTTGACAAAGCCTTTTTTATGTTGTATATTTGTAGGTGTGAATATCAATGGATAAAAGGTTTGATTAAAAAGAATGAAAAAGAAACTAGTACAATATGATGACAATATATCAGGGAGTCCTTACAGTAGTTAAGCTGTGAGAGTTTCTGTATGAGCTAAAGGCTGCGAATCTTTATGGGATTTGCAGCCTTTTTTGTTGCGAAAAATCACGGTTATATCCTTAATTCGGAGATTCATCGTTTATAATAAACTTGGATACCGTTTATAATAAACTCTTCAATAGTTTATTAAGAGCGTTGACGAAGATTATGAAAGAAGAGTCATCTTTTTTCTTTTTTGGTTCAAGATAAATTATGCTTTATCTTGGATATGTTATGAAAAGTAAATGATATAGACGTCGTTGTCACAAAATTCTATTCTTTGCGTACGATATTACAGCTCTTATGGTATAAAAAACAGTAGCTTTGCTGCTACATAATACTTGATATACCATGAAACGCATTAGCCTTCTTCTTTTTTTTATAGGATGTTTCCTCTTTTCTCTTTCGGCTACGAATTATTTTGTGGCTACTAATGGAAGCGATTCAAACAGTGGGACGATTGATAAGCCTTTTGCCACGTTGGGCAAAGCACAATCAAAAGTGATGGCAGGAGATACTGTATATATCCGGCAAGGTACATATCGAGTGACGGAAGCAGAGATAATGGAACATTATACTGCGGGAAGTACTACTTGGAGCCGGGTGTTTAAAATGTCAAAGAGTGGAACTGGACCGGACAAACGAATTTGTTACTCCGGTTATAAAAATGAGCGTCCGGTTTTTGACCTTTCGGCGGTAAAGCCGGAAAATGAACGTGTTATTGTATTTTATGTAAGCGGCTCTTATTTGCATTTCAGAAATATAGAGGTGGTGGGAACACAAGTTACTATTGTGGGACATACCCAGTCCGAATGTTTTCGCAATGAAGGGGGAAGTGATAATATATACGAACATCTGTCGATGCATGACGGTATGGCGATCGGCTTCTATATAGTGACGGGTAAGAACAATCTGGTGCTGAATTGCGATGCCTATAATAATTATGATCCTGTATCCGATGGCGGTAAAGGTGGAAATGTAGATGGATTCGGTGGACATCTCACTTCTCCCCAATATACGGGCAATGTATTCCGGGGGTGTCGTGCGTGGTATAACAGTGATGATGGTTTTGATTTGATTAACTGCCAGGCGGTTTTTACCATTGATAACTGTTGGTCTTTCTTGAATGGATATACGAAAGACGGGGGTAAAGCTGGTGACGGCACCGGGTTTAAGTCCGGGGGATATGGGATGAGTGATAATCCTAAAGCACCAAGTGTGATTCCTATGCACATTGTTCAGTACTGCCTTGCTTATATGAATAAGAATAAGGGGTTTTATGCCAATCATCATTTAGGAGGGATAGCGTGGTATAATAATACGGGTTATCAGAACCCGTCCAATTTCTGTATGTTGAACAGGAAGACTGCGTCGGAAGCGGTTGATGTGCCGGGATATGGTCATATTATAATGAATAACTTGTCACATACACCGAGGTCTTCGGGAAAACATATCATAGACGTTAATCAAGCGGAATGTGAAATAGCAAACAACTCTTTTCTTCCGGTAGACATGGCTGTGACGGATGATGATTTTGTTAGTTTGGATGCTTCCCAGCTTACCTTGTCTCGTAAGTCAGACGGAAGTCTTCCTTATGTAGAATTTTTGCGGCTGAAGACGAATAGTAAATTATATAATGCCGGAATGGGTTGTTTTCTTACCGGGGGCGGTGAAGATACTAACTATGATTGGCTGGAAGATGCGGCAATACTTGTTGAGGGAAATGTGGCAAAGATAGTAGGTCATGGCGCAGAAGCATTTGTGTACTTCTATATTAATGGTAAGGCAGTCTCTTTCTCTGATAGACAAGTGGATTTATCGGCCTATAAGGGAGAAATTGATTTGAAGGCGACAACAGATAATGGTGGCGTAACTAAATTGAAAGTGATAAGGTAACGCAGAAATGTAGAATTATGAAACCGATTCATAAAATAAAGAGAATATGAATAGAAAAATGATAATAAACAGACCATTGGATATATTTAGGAAAGCAATGCTTTTCCTGTTGCTTTGTGTGCTTATCGCATCATGTAGCAAGGAAGATGTTATTACGGAAGAAACGGGTATAACCGGAACTCCTCATTTCACCTGGGATATTGCGGTTGAACTTGAACAGCCCAATAATTGGTGCATGACTTTGGCTACAGAAAAAGTAGCAATAACTAATCTAACAGAAGGAAAACAATATATACTCACTTGGAAAGGAGGACTTTCAACTGGGCGGAAAACAGGCGGGGTATTAAAAACAGTTATACGCGGAGAACAAACAAAAAATACGGATTTGGATCTGTTGGAAATAAAAGAATCAGGTAATAATACTTATGAAATCTTTCTTCGTGGTGGCGGACGTAAAGGAGAGATTGTGTTTACAAAATAATAGTCTACCGGATTGTTCATCCCGGAATAAATGATATAAGAAAAACTTAACTCTATTCGTAGCGTGTCTTCTTCTATAAAGAGGATGCGCTTTTTTTTGATACTGTGGAGAGCGTTTTATTTTAATTCGATGTATGTACAAAAATAAGTTTGAATATGGAATATTGTATATAGATAAGTAGTATTTGAATCTTTTGCATAGAACTCCATAAGAAAATCAATATCTCCATATCCTTTGCTTTGGGGCAAATGGAAACATGCGGTACTTTTGCAAAAAAAGTAACGAGATATAGAAAATGATAAAGTCAGCATTTTTAATAGTAGCAACATGTTGTAGTCTGCAACTGTTTAGTCAGGAAAAATTTCCCGATGGTAAAATTATACCGGATTGGTTTTACAAAAATGAAAAAACTAATATAAATGGATTAGGAAAGAATTTCTTGATTACCGACTATGGAGTAGTGAATGATAGTACACTATTACAGACAGAGAAAATTCAGGCTGTTATAGATTTGGCGTCCAATAATGGAGGCGGAGTCGTTGTTATACCTGAAGGTACTTATCTTAGTGGTGCGCTTTTCTTTAAGCCGGGAACACACTTGCATCTGGAAAAGAAGGCTGTATTGAAAGGTAGTGACGATATTAGCAACTTTCCTGTAATAGAAACACGGATGGAGGGACAGAACCTAAAGTACTTTTCAGCTTTGATTAATGTTGATAAGGTAGATGGTTTCACCCTTTCCGGAAAAGGAAAAGTTGATGGAAACGGTGAACGATATTGGAAGTCATTCTGGTTACGGCGTAGTGTTATCCCTAAATGTACTAATATGGATGAATTGCGTCCTCGTCTACTTCATATATCTCATAGCAATAATGTACAAGTTTCAGATGTGCGACTTGTTAATTCTCCGTTTTGGACAACTCACATTTATAAATGTGATAGCGTAAAACTTTTGGATTTGCATATCTTTTCACCTTCTTCTCCCGTAAAGGCTCCAAGTACGGATGCAATCGATATTGATGCATGTAAAAATGTACTTGTCAAGGGATGCTATATGTCGGTTAATGATGACGCAATTGCATTAAAAGGCGGCAAAGGACCATGGGCTGATCAAAATCCCGATAATGGTGGCAATTGTGATATTATCATTGAAGACTGTACTTTTGGATTCTGTCACGGAGTGCTGACTTGCGGTAGCGAATCGATATATAATCATAATATAATTCTTCGACGCTGCAATCTGGATCAGGCTAAACGCCTGTTGTGGTTGAAAATGCGTCCGGATACTCCCCAACAATATAAGTACATCCTCGTTGAAGACATAAAAGGAAATGTTCGCAATTGTATCTTTATTGCTCCTTGGACACAGTTTTATGATTTGAAAGATCGCAAGGATATGCCAGTCTCGTATTCCAGCTATATTACAATGCGCAATATTCATCTGGATTGTGATTCCTTTTTTGCTGTAGAGAAATCAAAACAATATAAATTATCCAATTTCTGTTTTGACAATTTGACTATTACGGCTAAAAAAGATGTGAAGATAGATGAAAATATTATTGATGCATTGGTTATGAGAAAGGTTGAGATAAATAAAGTGAATTAAAAAAGAATGGTAGAAAGACTGGAAAATCGTACATAGCCTGTAAAATCGTACAAAATAGGCGTGTGATGGGCTGTACACATATGAATTTACATAAGAAAGTCGAATTCTCCATATTCCTTTTCTTTAACTCTACCATGTAATGCGGTATCTTTGACATGTGCTTATTCAGTAAAATATTGAATCTAAAACTATAAAATACAATGAAATTCTGTAGAATTATTTTTTGTCTGTGGTTATTGGTCTGTTTCTTTCCAATAGGTATTCATGCAGATATACAACTTCCTTCTATATTATCAGATAATATGGTACTTCAGCAAAATGCGAAAGTACGTTTCTGGGGAAAAGCACGTCCCGGAGAAAAGATTTTGGTAAAGACTTCATGGGATCATAAGAAATACAAGGTGACTGCTTTAGAAAACGGTCATTGGGAATTGATGATACAAACACCGGCTGCTACTTCCGGACAATCTGTAATGTTGAAAGGTGATAATAAGATCCGGATCAATAATATATTAATAGGTGAAGTCTGGCTTTGTACGGGACAGTCGAATATGGAATTTCCCGTAGCTCGTAATCCGCAAGTGAAATGGAAAACAGGAATGTTGAATGAAGCGGAAGAAATGAAAGATGCTGATTTCCCGGAAATCCGCCTGTTTCATGTAGAGCATCAATTGGCACCTGATGGTGAAAAAGAAGATTGCGTTGGAAAGTGGGTGGTTTGTAATCCGGAGAATCTGAAAGACTTTTCTGCTGTAGGATTTGTCTTTGGACGTAAATTATATAAAGAATTGAGTACACCGGTTGGATTAATTCAGTCTACTTGGGGAGGAACACATGCTGAATCTTGGACAAGTATGAAAGTGATGGAAAACAATCCACTGTATGCTGATGTCTTAAAACAGTATTCAAAAGAAAAGGTGAGTAGGGAAAAAGATAAGTGCAAGGTTCCGGCTACTTTGTGGAATGGTATGATTGCTCCTATACTAGGGTATACAGTGAAAGGAAATATCTGGTATCAGGGAGAATCCAACTCTGTTCGTTATGAGAAATATCAGGAAGTATTTACTAACTTGATAAATAGTTGGCGGAAAGAATGGAATCAACCGGATATGCCTTTCTATTTTGTACAGATTGCACCACATTACAAACAACCGGCAGGTATTCGTGAAGCACAATTAAAAACATGGTTAAGTGGACTTGAAAACATTGGTATGGCAGTAGTGACGGATGCAGCCGATTCTACCGATATACATCCACGAAATAAAGTTGCACCGGGCGAACGGCTGGCAGCTTGGGCATTAGCAAAGCAATATGGTAAAAAGATTGTTTATTCAGGACCTCTCTACAAATCAATGAAAGTGAATGGGGGAGAAATTACATTAGATTTTGAATTTGCGGAAGGTGGTTTGCAAACACCCGGCAATGAACCGGTAAAAGGATTTTTTATTGCCGGCAATGATGCGCGGTTTTATCCGGCTGATGCTGTGATTGATGGAAGTTCGATAACACTTTCTTCAACTTATGTCTCTGCACCTGTAGCTGTACGCTACGGTTATGGGACTTTCTTTAAAGTGAATCTGTTTAATAAAGCCGGACTTCCGGCAGTTCCTTTCCGTACAGATACTTTTGCTCCCGACACTTATTATCGTCTGTTTGCCGATTCGGAAATTCGTCGTTTCCCGGAAGCTTGGCAACTGGATCATGGAAAACGCCTGTATTTTGGTTATGCGCAAGGAGTAGGTTGTTGTGCGATGTTACAAGTTTGGAAGAAAACAGGAGACCGTAGGTACTTTGATTATGTAGAGGCATGGGCTGATTCTTTGGTAGACGACAAAGGAGAGATTCATTTATATAAGAAAGAAACCTATAATTTGGATTATATCAACTCCGGAAAAGTTCTGTTTGATTTGTACAATGAAACCAAAAAGGAGAAATATAAATTGGCTATCGAGAATTTGATAGATCAGCTGAAAAAGCAACCTCGTACAACAGATGGAGGTTTCTGGCATAAGAAAATATACCCTAATCAGATGTGGTTGGATGGATTGTATATGGCTTCTCCTTTTATGGCTCGATATGGAGCTGAATTTAATCGTCCGGAATGGATTGATGAGGCTGTTAAACAGTTCACTCTCTGCCATCAGCATACATACGATACCAAGACGGGACTTTATTATCATGCATGGAATGAGGACCGGAGCCAGCGCTGGGCTGATCCGGAAACTGGCCATTCTCCTAATTTCTGGGGACGTAGTATCGGTTGGTGGTTTATGGCTTTGGTAGATGCTTTGGAATATATTCCCCAAGATCATTCAGGCTATGCTGATATGATTAAATGGACGAAGGAATTAGCAGAAACTCTTTCAAAATACCAAGATAAAAATGGCTTGTGGTATCAAGTAATTGACCAACCTTCACGTACCGGTAATTTCCCGGAAGCTTCTGTTACGACACAATGTATGTATGCCTATATGAAAGCTGTGAATAAAGGATATATTGATAGTCAGTATCGTGCTATTGCAGAAAAGGCCTTTAAAGGGCTGTGCAATAAACTGCTAATCTCAAATTCGGACGGAACATTGACATTGACAAGATGTTGCCAAGTGGGTGGATTAGGCGGTAAGCCTTACCGTGACGGCAGTTTCGAGTATTATATAGGAGAGAAAATGAGAGATAATGATGCTAAAGCAACAGGACCTTTCATTATGGGATGTATTGAACTGAACAAATAATATAGAAATAGAAATAATAAGAGATTTTCGACTATTGTTTCAATTAATGAACTAATAAAATGTAATACCATGAAAAAAGAACAAATTATTAAATCGATGTTATTTTTAATTATTCCTTTGCTTGTTATCTCATGTGATGGTAATGGCTTTATGGAATATGAAGGGACTGCATTGATGCAAAGAGATGCGCAGCAAGGACTTTTAAGTGATGAGGCAAGTGATAATACATGTATGGTTAATCTGAACTTATTCACAAAACCTTATTTTGATTATCAGTATAATACAGGTGATCATGTAGATGAGTGTTTTGTATATATTGATAATCAGGAAGGTCATACTAGATGCCTTTATCCACAAAGTGGAAAAAATGTAAAAGGTAATTTTGTGATACCTTTCGGAAAACATCGAATTAAATTGAATATAGAAATTGATGATGGTAAATCATATATATATCCGATTGAACTATGTAATGCTTTGGTAACTTTAAAGAATGGTGAAGCAAGTACGGTGCTTTACGATAGAGTTATTCTTAGAAGAGCAGATTCTTCTGTCACAAATTCAGCCTTTATAGTTGAATTTGATGTAGATTTTCCTTATGCTGAAAACAATGATTACACATTAGATATTACATTAGGATTTTATGATGAAACATACGACGATGGTTCTTCAGGTCCTTATGTAAACGGAAATGTTAGTGTTAATACTTATTATCAATGGAGATCTATTTTTGAACCAGCTAGGCCAACTGATATTGACTTTGTTCTTGGAATTGTATATAATTCTACTCAAAAAGAATATTGTTATAAAGGGTATTGTGAACAAGACTTTTCTATAGATAGGAATGGAATGGCTGTTAATAATGTAAGTTGGCATAAAATGGTAAGATTACCAAATGGTGATGATATTGGCTATAAATTATATTTAATAACAGGTATATGGGCTAAATTACAGTCAAATATTGATACTATGATTGGCGAAACAGAAGTTTCGTGGTATTCAGCTTATTATAGAGTAGAATGGGATGACGGAGAATATTCAGAATGGTATCCCATAGATGAATTAGACGAATCTTCAGTTGGGATAGATGCTACTATTGATTATTATCCCAACATTGAGATTGTATGTTTCAATACCAAAGAAATTCAGGATGCTTATGCATCACAATGGGGCATTGTACCTTAATAATTAAAAAGTCTTGATTTTTACGTATAAAGATGAGGATCAATATTAAAATAGATATTCAACTACTGATTACGTAAATAGCAAAATAATTAAGTATACTTGACAACGGATATACAATTTTTTAGGTTTGAATTTAATTTATTAATCAAATGAGTATTTATTAATTATTTTATATAAAATGAGAAACACAGCAACTTTTCAAAGAAAGGCATATCCAATTGCCGTGAGATGCTTAACAAGCATTTTATATTTCTTTTTGTTTTCACTTTCGTCGTTAGCGGCTTGCGTGGATAAAGAACCTGTAGATGAGGAGGATGCAGATCCTGCCATCAATCCTCACAGTTCATATCTGGAGGAGGAAGAAAGTGGTGGAAATACAAATTCTGGTCCAGCATTTCCTGTCTTTGCTGACAATGCACGGGCATTTCCGGGCGCAGTAGGATATGGTAGAAATTCTGAAGGAGCTCGTGCTAGTAATGCTCGAGAAGTTTATATTGTAACTAATACGAACAACAGCGGTACAGGTTCGTTGAGAGATGCCGTCAGTCAGCCAGGTAGAATTATCGTATTCAATGTAGCAGGTAAAATTGATTTAAACAAGCAGGTACTTGTGTTCTTAAGTAATCAGACGGTTCTCTGTCAAACAGCTCCTGCTCCTGGCATCGTACTTTATAATGGCAGAGTTTCTTCTAGTGGAGCTAATAACGTGATTATCCGTTATCTACGTATGCGTGCTGGCAGACAAGTTGATGGTGCTGATGAAATAGATGCAGGAGGAGCAGCTCACGGTCATGACCAAATTTATGACCATTGTTCTTTTACATGGGCAACAGATGAAAATTTCTCTTTCAACAATGAGAAGCAATCCAAATCTCTTTATAATTGTACCATACAAAATTCAATCATTGCTCAAGGATGCCAAAATCACTCCTGTGGTGGGTTAATGCAAACTTCTATAGACTGTGGAATTACCTGTTTCCGCAATTTGTTGGCAGACAATAAAACCCGTAACTTCAAAGTCAAAGGATTAAATCAATACATCAACAATGTAGTCTATAATTGGGGAAACGGGGCTGCTTATAATGCGGGAGGTGATTCTTCTGGAGATTCCAATACTGTTATTGAAAATAATTATTTTATTAAAGGGCCGGCTTATACTTGGGTAAATACAGCGTATCCGTCAACAACAGATAAGACTCTGTTTGAGGATGAAACAAAATATCATTTTAACCAAATAAGTAGTAGTGGAGATTACTTAGTAGATACCTACCAACAAGTGAATCCCACCAAACCATTTACGGGTGGAACAGGTACCGGAACATTTTCTTCTTATTGCATCGGTAATTTTTATGATGAAGATAAAGATGGTACATTAAACGGGATTGAACTCACGCAAGGTAATTGGAGTACCTATTGCAGTGGTGCAATGAACTTTTTAAGTCAGCCGGATGCATTGCATCCGGAAATTTCTGGCAAAACCAGTGCCACTGAAGCTTATCATTGGGTAGTGGACAATGTAGGACCGGTTTTACCCAAACGTGATAATGTTGATTCATTTATTATTGATGAATTAACCTCGTTAGGTACTAAAGGTATGATTCTCCGTAATCAGCAATTAGAAATCCAATATCCTCTTGCCAATACTTGGGATGTAGAATTTGCTGTAAGCGTAACTGGTCCAATGGATACGGATGGTGACGGCATACCTGATGATTTTGAGGACAAATGGGGGTTAAATAAAAATAATGCAGGAGATGCTGTCCGGATTGCAGAAAACGGATACACAATGATTGAGAACTATGCTCTTTCACTCGAATTCCCGAATGAATACGAGAAGGCTTGGAAAGATGCATACGGTGAATAATAACTTATAAATCATATTATGAAAAAGTACAATTTTTTTAAAGCTATTTGTCTGCCTTGTATAATCTTGTCTACTATTTCATGTGGAAATGAAGACTATTTTATAGAAACGTCTGAACTCCAATTAAATGCAATGCCGTTTGCAGAAGCTAATATAGATACAACGAAGTTTGAAATTGAATCATGGGTCTATGCTAACACTTTGAATGGGTATAGATACAATTATGATTCTGCTAATGGAGGCGATACAGGTGATAGGGTTGATCAATGTTTATATTGGATAGATGATCCCGACTGCATTTCATATCCAAGTGTTTTACTATTAAAAAATGATGATTTTGTTCGTTCTAAACCTTTTTATATGACTTATGGGCGACATCATATAAACTTAGCCATATTAATAGATGAGGGACGAGGATACGGTTTTAATAAATGTACGATAACTGTTACATCGCAATGTACAGGGCTTGGCACTGTCTTCTTTAATGAAACAATAAATAGAGATGAACCCGGTGGTTCTCATACTAATGCTGATTTCTATGCTGAATTTGATGTTGATTATCCTTATATGCTAGAGCACGAGTATGCATTAGATATTGAACTATTTTTTGAGGAATAAAGCAATATATTTGAAATTTATAAATTATCAAACAATGAGAAACGCAACATTTTTACGAAAAATGCTTTGGCTGTTATGCCTTCCATTACTCTTTATAGCTTGTAAAGACAATATGGACGAGCACTACGAAGTGCCCGACTGGGTGGCAGACAACGCATGGGAAGTATTAAGTTCTAGTGAACACGGAAACTATTCCATCTTCCTACAAGGAGTGGAGATTGCCGGTTTCAAGCAAATGCTTGAAGGTAAAGCAATCTTAACTATTATGGCACCAGACGATAGCGCTTTCCAAGCCTATCTAAGCGAAAAAGGTTATGCCACTATTAACGACATGCCTGTCGATGAGGTAAAAAAAGTAATAGGTTACCACGTACTTTATTATTCTTATAATAAGGAGAAACTGGTTAACTTCCGTCCGACGGGAAACACAGAAACAGAAGAAGAGCAGAATGTAGCTGCAGGTCTGTATTACAAACACCGAACAAGAAGCAGCGACGCACCAACAATTGAGACAACTGCTACAGGTTCTTCTGTTATGGTATACCACTTGGAACGCTATTTGCCGGTATTCTCTTATCGCTATTTCCAGACGAAAGGTATTGATGCGAAGAGTAACTACGAAGCTTTTTATCCTAACTCTACTTGGACAGGAGAAAATGGATTCAACGTATCTAACGCGTCAGTAAAAGAATACGGAATAATTGCCAATAATGGCTATATTCATACGGTTGACCGGGTGATTGAACCATTGGAAACAATTTATACCGAATTGAAGAAACAAGATGAATATTCTATCTTTTTCAATTTATATGATTCTTTCGGTGAATATATTGCCGATAATACATTAAGTGACTCTTATGCTGCGGCATACGGAGTAGATACACTTTATCAATATCAGCACAACAGTCTGCCGAACATTGCTTGCGAATGGCCTACAAGCAGCTATCTAAATTTCACGTTATTGACTGCTACCGCTTACAGCATCTTTGCACCGTCAAACACTGCCATTAATCATTTCTTTGACAATTTCTGGAAAGTCGGAGGTTATTCTTCATTGGGAGAGGTTGATCCATTGGCTCTTAACTATTTTCTATACCAGTTTATCTATGGTGGCTCATTGGTATTCCCTGAAGAAATAGGAACAGGAAAACTGGAATCCTTGCTCGGTTCGCCAATCAATATTAATCCGGCAATGTTGAACGAAAAAATCATGTGCGTAAACGGTGCGCTTTATGGAATGAACGAGATTCAGGAACCGAGTGCATTTGCGTCTGTAGTAGGACCTTTGTTCCAATATCGGGATGCGCGTTCTTTCCTTTATGCATTGGGAGGTTCTTCCCTGATATCCTCTTACACATCTAATTTAGTGAAATATATTATGCTTGTTCCCACTGCGGACCAATTTGATGCTTCAGGTATCAGAACCGTTTATAGTACTCAAGGATTGGAAGAAATGGGGGATGATGGTTGGTCAGAAATCAGTAGTTCTGCCAAACAGAATATAATGTATTTACATTCTGCTAGCATTCCTAGTGGTCAGGAAAGTGAATTGCCGGAGAATGGAATGAAAGTAATCCCTACACAGTCCAGTTGGAACTTCTGGTTTGTTAAGGATGGAGAAATTACTTGTAATGCTATTTTCAATCAGCAATTGAATCCTCAATTCAATGGAGAGGTCTTCTTCCCATTTACGAAACTGAAAGACGGCTCTAATGGCAGTGCCTACAGCTTTGATTGTAATCAGCTATTTATGGCAGAAAGTGGTGACTTGAACTACAACCTTGCTATTTGTGCGGACAGGAATTATCCGTATTATTGCTTTACCCAATTACTGCGTCAAACAGATATTATATCTAATCAAATACTGATGAATATTTTCTTAAAAGGACGGTTTGTCGCATTTATTCCTACCAATGAAGCTATCAAACAAGCGTTATTGGATAATAGGATTCCGGGAGCAACTAACGCTTCGTTTGATGCTAATGGTGAGTTGACCGGTGACTTTGATAAAGCAAAATTAGCAAACTATCTGAACTCATACTTCATGACTGCCAAACAAAATGTGATAGCTTCTTATCCTTATATTGGATCTGATTTCAAGAGCGGGCGTTATTGGAGTGAACGTACGGCAGAAACAGAAGGAGCGACTGTGCCACAACTGATTTATACAGATAATGGGACTTCACTGAGTATCCAGTTGGAAGGATACAAAGAATGTCATGTGATTCCGGACTACAACTATTTCCCGTTTGCATACGAAGAAGGTTGTTTCCACCTGATTGATGACGTCTTTTGATTAACAGAAAAATAGAGATTATGAAATTATTAAAATACATACTGATTGCTATCGTATTCGCGGCAACTGCCGGCGAAGCTTTTGGACAAGTTAAAGTCCTGTCCGGTAAAGTGACCGAGATGTTCGGTGCGACAGCAGAACCTATGGTGGGAGTGAACGTTAACATCCTTAATTCCCAAAACCGTTCATTAGGCGGTACTATCACAAATATGGACGGTATCTACAACTTGAAAGTACCAAATGAAAATAATCTGACCATCGTGTTTTCTTATATTGGAATGAAAACTCAACGAATCAAGTACAACGGTCAGACTAAATTGAATATTACCATGAAGGACGATACACAGTCAATCAATGAGGTGGTAATCTCGGGAAAACGAATTGAACGAAACGATATGGGTATCAGTTCCAGAGAGCAATCTTCTGCCACACAGAAAGTTAACATGGAAGATTTGGTAGCAATTGCTCCGGTCACTTCTATCGAAGATGCCCTGCAGGGACAGTTGGGTGGTGTCGACATTGTATTAGGCGGTGGTGACCCCGGTGCACGTGCTTCTATCCAGATTCGTGGTGGAAGTACACTGAACGCCAATTCCGAGCCGTTGATCGTGGTCGATGGTGTTCCTTACCCGGCTGAAATTGATGATAATACAGATTTCTCGACCATCAATAATGATGATTTGGGCGCCTTGCTGAATATTTCACCGCAAGATATTGAATCTATTGAGGTTTTAAAAGATGCGGCGGCTACCGCTGTTTGGGGTACCAAAGGTGCTAATGGTGTGTTGGTCATCAAAACAAAACAGGGAGTGCAGGGAAAAACGCGTTTCAGCTTCTCTTCCAAGTTCTCCGCTAAGTTTGAACCGGAAAGTATTCCGATGCTGGATGGTAATCAATATTCAGCCTTAATTTCCGATGCTCTGTGGAATAGTGCCAATTACATTGGCCTTGCCAACTCTACCAACTATTTGCAGATGCTTTACAATTCTCCGGAGATTGGTTATCAGCCGGACTGGACTTATTTTAATGAATATAACCAGAATACTGATTGGCTGTCTGAAGTACGCAGAAATACGCAATCATGGGAAAATACTTTTTCTATGAGTGGTGGAGGCGAAAGAGCGACTTACCGTTTCTCTTTAGGCTATTTGGACGAAGGCGGCACGACTGTTGGAACTGACTTCAGCCGTTTGAACTCCTCGTTGAATGTACGTTATAAGTTTTCTGACAAGCTAATTTTCACAACGCAATTTTCTTTTGTTCAATCTACGAGAAACAATAACTATTACAATGTACGTACAGAGGCTTTCCGCAAAGCACCGAACAAATCTCCTTACTATATTGACGATGAAACTGGAAATTATACTTCACAGTATTTCAATCACAACGAAAATTCCACATTAGACCCGGCTTTTGACAGCAAGAAAAGTCGATACTACAATCCTATCGCTATGGCGAATGAGAGTGTCAACAAAACCATCCAGCGGGAAAGTAAGATGAACTTCAATATTGAATATAACATATTGAATGGACTAACCTACTGGGGTAATGTCAACATGAATATCCGTAATACGAAAGGACGTATGTTCTTGCCGCAAGTAGCTACCGGACTTGCTTGGACTGATAGCAATGCAAACCGCAGTACGGATACTTCTTCTGATCAATTGACCATCAATACGGAGAACAAGTTGATCTACCGCAAAAATTGGAATGATAAGCATAGCATCATTGCAACCGGCGTGTTCCGTACTGTGGAAACGACAAAATCCAGCTATGGAAGTGAAACTTCCGGTAATGCTTCTTCCGGTCTTGCCGACCCTACTATCGGAAGTGCCGTACGTAAAATTAGTTCCGGAGATTCTAAGACACGTAGCATCAATGGGGTAGCTTTAATGAACTATACTTTGCTGAACCGCTATATCGTCAATGCTTCTTTGGGCTTGGAGAGCAACTCAACTATGGGTAAATCGGAACGTTTAGGCCTGTTCCCTACTGTCGGTGTCGCTTGGCATCTGGCAGATGAGAAATTCATGGACTTCTCGAACGACTGGATGGATGAGTTTAAACTTCGCTTCAGTTTGGGACAGACGGGAAATGCTGCCTCCGGTGCTTCGCTCTATCTGGGTTCATACGCCTCCGGTGACAATTACATGGATATGAGTGCCATTACCCCGAGCACCATGCAGCTCAATCGCTTGAAATGGGAAACAACCACTGAATATAATACAGGTCTGGACGCTTCTTTCTTAAAAGGGAAACTCCGCTTTACGGTCGATGTCTATCAGAAATATATCAAAGATCTGTTGCAAAAGAAAGTTAAAATGCCAACTAGTATCGGTTATGGAAATGGTTATGAAGTCAGCTACATGAATTCCGGAAAGATGACGAATAAAGGGTGGGAATTCCGTGTTGATGCCGTCCCTTTTGAAAACAGAGACTGGCGTGTTGGATTCTACTTCAACATCGCCCACAACGAGAACAAGATTACGGAAATGCCGGATAACTATACCGAAGAAAACTATACCTTCAACAATGGTGAATATGCATACCGTAGAGAAGAAGGACGTCCGATGGGTTCTTTCTATGGTTATCGCTACAAAGGCGTTTGTCAGAATAAAGATGCCACATATGCACGTGATGCCGATGGAAACGTGATGAAAGATATTTCCGGCAATGCGATTGTGATGCGGAATGGAACAGCTACCATAGCTCCCGGAGATGCTCTCTACGAGGATATAAATCATGATGGTGTCATCAACCAATATGATATTGTCTATTTAGGTAACTCTAATCCGAGATTCACCGGAGGTGCTGGTGTTAATGTCAGCTATAAGCAATTTAAGCTGTCTGCTATTTTTTACGGACGTTATGGACAGGATGTAGTCAACTCTACCCGTTTAAACAATGAGTCCATGCGCGGAATTGACAATCAAAGTACGGCTGTCCTTAGACGTTGGCGCAACGAAGGTGATCAGACAGATATTCCGCGTGCACTCTATGGAGAAGGATACAACACACTGGGCTCTGACCGCTTTGTGGAAGATGCTTCTTATCTGCGTTTGAAATCTTTGTCGTTCAACTATCGTTTGCCGAAGAAAATAATTCAGCGTTGGGGATTTAATAATATTGATGTATATGTCACCGGATACAACCTCTTTACTTGGACTAAATACACTGGTCAGGATCCGGAAGTGAAGACCGAAAATACATATGCCAGAGATAGTGCTACTACACCGGCTTCTATTCAGCTTGTTGCCGGCTTTAATTTAAGTTTTTAAAAGATCTACGAATATGAAAAAGATATTTACTATATTGTTACTATCCGGAAGTTTGTTGATGAGCGGATGCAGCGATTGGCTTGATATTCTGCCCAAAGATAAGCAATCTACCGATATGTACTGGGAGTCTTCTGAAGATGTGGAAGCCATTCTCGCACAGGGATATAGTCGTTTGCGTGCTTGTGTTCCCTATATCATCAATTGGGGAGAATTGAGAGGGAGTTCCGTCATAGTCCCCAATAGAGGAACCGGAACTGGTCTGATTCAGAATTTTCAGGCGCTGCCCAGTATGACAACAGTTCAATGGGGTACCTTCTACCAAGTGATCGGTATGGCGAATGCTGTGTTAAAATATGCACCGACCGTGATGGACAAAGATGCAAGTTATTATGAATCGAGAATGAACTCACATCTGACGGAAGCTTATTTCCTACGCGGACTGTCATACCTGTATCTGGTACGTAACTTCCGGGAGGTGCCCTTGATTACCGAGCCCTACGTAGACGATGCCATGCCTAATGACGTAGCCAAGTCATCCGAAACGGAGATTTTGGAATTGATAAAAAGCGATGTACGTGCAGCGTTAGCAACTAATGCTGCCAAAGAAACATTTGATGGAACATGGGCTACCAAAGGGCGTGCCACTAAATGGGCATTGTACGCACTGATGGCGGAAACTTGCCTTTGGGCAGAAGAATACGAAGAATGTGTCACGTATGCTGATTACCTAATTAATGCTACAGCCGCTATGCGACCAGTATTTATGTCGACACCCGGACAATGGTTCAATATGTTCTATCCCGGTAACAGTAACGAATCTATCTTTGAAATACAATATGACGAAACCAATTATGCACAAGGAAGCGGAAGCCCATCCAAGGTTTTCCCTTATGGCACTGATGTTACAATAGACTCATATATGTATTCTGAGCCGATGACTCTTCGCTTAATAGAAGAATACACACAACATAGAGGAGATGAAATAAGCCGCACTTATTATGGTTCATTTGCCGGTACTGCTTATGCTAGCTATCCGGACAACGGCATTATCTGGAAATATTCAGGAATGGGAGTTGCTGACCGGGAAGCCGTACGTACCATTCAGGATGCCAATTATATTATCTATCGTATGGCAGACGTAATGTTGATGAAAGCGGAGGCACTGATCCGTATCGGCGGTTCCGCCAACTGGACAGAGGCATTGTCTATCATTAATCAGATACGCGAACGTTCAGAGCTAAACCCACGGAGTGAAGTCAGTGCGGACAATATCAGCGAAGCTACTGAAGAAATGTTATTGGAGATGCTATTGGATGAACGCGACATGGAGTTTGCTGCAGAAGGCAAACGTTGGTATGACCTATTGCGCTACGGCAAGCAGCAAAACTTCAAGTATAAAGCCCGCTTTAAAGCAATCATTATGGAGAACAACCTTACAGCGGAAAATAAATGGCTGAATTCTGTTCTGGATAACGATAATGCTTGGTATCTGCCAATTCCTGCTGAAGATATATTCAACAACTCGTTATTGACACAAAATCCTTATTATGAATAATTAAATAACGATATACGATGAAAAAATTAAAAAAAATATACTGGATGCTGCTCATCGTTTTATGTGCAGCTTGTAATGATCCGTATGATGGAGACACTTTCGTGGTCTTCGACACACAGCCTGCCGCAACTTATTTATCCAGCAGATCGGAAGACTTTTCCGAATGGATTCACATCATGAAATATGCGGACTTATACAATGCGGTGAATCAGGCTACCCAACGCTTCACTCTTTTCGTCCCCAACAATACGGCCGTACAGGAGTTTTACACCCGAAGAGGGGTTTCTTCCATTGAAGAGTTGGGAACAGAATATGCGCGTAATTTGGTATCTTATCATATTATACAAGATACCATCAATCAAGCAACTTTTATTGAGAAGGAAGGTGCATTAGCTAAAAGAACCGTTTCTGACGATGTTTTGATGGTATCATTCGGAAGTGCGGAAAATGGCGGTGGTGGTATGCGGTCTGTTTATCTGAACAGTGAAGCTCATGTGCTTGAATTTGCGAATCCGGTATCCAACGGTTACGTATATGTATTGGGAAATACGTTAACTCCGCTTACTGAAAGCGTATATGCCCGGATATCCGAAAGCGGACGTCCTTATACCCTCTTGAAGTCCGCTTTAGATGCGACAGGGTGGGGAGCCGAGTTGAACATTATCTATGATGAACTGAAAAATGATCAGGGACAAACTATCAAGCAGAAACGCAATTATACACTGTTGGCTGTAACGGACGATGTCTTCCATAATGCAGGTGTCAATAATCTGGCTGATTTAACACAATTGTTGGGAGCAAGCAGCGATTATACTAATCCGGAGAATGCATTGTATAAATATGTAGCCTATCATATTCTGACCGGAAGTTATGACTTGAACAACTTGCAGAGTTTCGACAGTGAAAATGCGACTTCTAAGATATGGAATACATCGTGCAAAGGAAATGTGGTAAGAATAAGTCAAGAGGAAGATCGAAAATTCTATTTGAACTATCAGGACGAAGCAAATAAAGCTGTCTTTGTGGAAGACGCTTGTAATTTGCAAGCTAAGAACGGCTATATTCATCAGGTTTCCACTTACCTGCCGATTGCGGATGTAAAACCGGAAACAGTATTGTTTGATGTATGTAATTTCTCTGCTATCAAAGACTGGATTGCAGACGGTCATGGAGAGGAGGGGATTAAATTTCAGGAATCATTTGGAACGGCAGAGAAGAAATGTGACATCTCAGAGCTCAATTGTTATGAATATGAACTAAAGAATCCATCAGGAGCTTTTGATAAATATTATAATATTACCTATTTTACTACTCGGACGAATAATGACTGGAAAACTGCCCGCAATTATGACTTTCTGATGTTGAACATTGGTAATACAGGTTGGATCTCAATGGAAACGCCGTCTATTATCAAGGGAAAATACAAAGTAACATTACACTTTGGTTATGCTACGTCTATGGATTTTATTAGAACAAAAAGCAGCGGAAGTAACGGAGGACAAATGATTTTTAGCTTTGACGGAGAACATTCAGTTACACGTGCACCGTATACCAGTTCAACCACTACTCTTAAAAGCAATAAGTTGGGATGTTATGAAGATGTGATTTATGATGAGATAGAATTTACAGAAAACTCTACTCACACATTCAGACTGATATTGACTGATCCTGCAGCTAGTGATAAATCCGACTATCGTATATACTTAGATTATTTAGAATTTGAACCCATATTTGACGAATAAACCATGAAAGCAAGAAAATATATACTCGGCGTTGCCCTTATCGGATTGATAGGGAGCGGTTGTACTAACACATGGGATGAGCATTATGCCCAAAACGCCAGCACGGTTAATAATACGGAGATTTCCATAGTCAATGAATCCCTTACAGATTATTTGGCTCAAGAATCCTCTTTAAGCAATATGTACCAGCTGTTTAATGAAACGGGCATGGTGGACCAATTATTGGCGAAAGAACAGATGTACACCATTCTAGCAGTGGAGTCAAGCATTGCAGTAGGGGATGATCCTATATACACTGCCCAGACCTATATCTCTGATGCCTCTATCTCACCTTCCAACCTGGAAGACGGACAACGTCTTTTGATGTGGAGCGGTAAGTATCTGAATATTTCTGTTGCTTCTCCCGAAACAAGAGCGGCTACCGGTATTCGTTTCAACAATGCAACTGTAACCCGGGTAATTAAGTTGACTAATGGGTATCTGTATTTGTTAGATCAGGCTATCAATGCTCCGAGAAGCATGTATGAGATCATTGAAAATCTAGGTGAAGATTATTCTATTTTCCGTGAGATGATCTTGTCACGTAATGTTTTGACATTTGACAGAGACGCAAGTAAAGTGGTAGGAGTAGACAATACTGGCAATACCGTATATGACTCGGTATTTACCGTAAGAGCTCCGTATTTTGAAAAGGTAAAGTTTGACATCATGTCCGAAAATCTCAGTGCTACCATGCTAATACCGTCCAATGACGTAGTCAATAACGCATTAAGCGTAGCACGGAAGAATCTGGAAAGCTGGAATATGACACGTGCAGATAGTATTCTGGAAAACTGGATATTTCAATCGGCTTTCTTTAATAAGATCTATGACAAAGCCGATTTTGAAAGCAATGAGGATTTGACTTCTGTATTCAGTAAACAATGGCGCACGACTGTACAGAAAGTAGATCTTGACAACCCGATATCTATGAGTAACGGAATAGCCTACCATGTCACTGAAATGAAGATACCTACTAACGTATTGATTTATCGCCTTAAAGAACTTTTCAGAAATTACGAATATCTGAGTGCCGATGATAAAGATACGTATTTCAAGACTACCAATCTTTCATTTAACAAGATTAGTGAGACGGATGAAGCGAACTGCGCAGGATGGGCAGCATTAGGATTCCCCACTATATATTACAGAGTTCTCTATTTTAACTTGACAGATGCTGGTAATCAAACATATACACTTGATTATACTCCGTTTAGAGGTGAAACAGTGGGAACCCGTTACGTAGCTACTCCTTATAAGATTCCTCCTGGAACATATACACTCACCATGGGGTTCAGACAAAAGAAAACTTTAGGAGCGATTGCCGTTTCAATTATCAAGAATGGAGAAGAAATTCCTGTAACCACTCTTTCACAATCGGTGCTTAATAATGCATCTGCTTACCACTATGATCGTGCAGGAGGTGGATATCCGGAAGGAATAGATGAAGCTGTTGCGCAGGGATTTAAAAATAAATCAAAATATGATCGTGATGGAGGTGCTGTAGGTACAGTTACTATTCCGGGAGACGAAGCCAGTGAAATTATAATACGTCTTAGTGGATCAGGTTCCAATTTATCTGAGGCAGCATTATATCATTGGTGTCTGCGACCAAACAAGGATTGTTATTAATCTTATGAAATAAAGACAACATGAAAAAGATACAAATTTTGTTTTTCACCCTGTTAGTTTGCCTATTTGCTGTCGATCTGTATGCGCAGGAACAAGGTAAAATAAGCGGGAAAGTATTATCCACCCTTAATATTCCGGTTGAGGGTGCGGTGGTGTCTGTCACCGGAAGCGAAGATGTCACTACAGACAAGAACGGAGTATTTCAAATAGAATGCAAGAGTTTGCGAAAAGCCAATATTTCAGTTTGGGCTGCCGGATATTATACAGTGCTTCAAGCAGTGGATAATCGTAAGGAGATGACGATCATTATGATTCCTGAATCGGAATACAAATATAATGAAACAACAGTATTGCCTTTCCGTGTTGAAACGAACGAAGTGACTACATCTGCGGAGAATATCACTAAAAAGGATTTCGTACCTGCCGGTATGAAGATAGATCGTGCGTTGGCTGGACAGATTGCAGGTTTGCAAGTGACTCGCGGCAGCGGTATGCCAGGAGAGGGAAGTTTCATTAATCTTCGTGGAACACGTTCTTTCGTGGGTAACAATGCACCGCTGGTAGTTATCAATGGTGTTCCTTATATACCGGACGTAAATGATTCACCATTGATTAATGGATTGAGCCGTAACATCTTTCAGGCTTACAACCTCAATGATATTCAAAATATCACCGTATTGAAAGGTGCGGAAGCGGCTTTATATGGCTCTATGGGTGCTAATGGTGTCATTCTGATTGAAACGGATGGTGCCACATCGGAGAACATGAACACTGAAATCAGTTATTACGGTCAGTTTGGTATTAACTGGAACAACAAACGTATGCCCTTGCTGAATGGTATAGATTACCGCTCTTTCCTATCAGACATGGGAATGAGTTATTTCGGGAACATGGATGAATTCTTTACCGAATTCCCTTTCATGAGTGACCCTACCAACAGCAGATATGCCAACTACTACAATAACAATACGAACTGGCAAGATAAAATCTACCGGAGCGGATTTGTGACAGAAAATCTGTTTCGAGTAGAAGGTGGTGATGCTATCGCCAAATACGACTTGTCTTTGGGCTACTCTAAAGAGGATGGAATACTGAAAAGTACTCAACAGAACCGCTATCATACACAGTTGAACGGAAACTTCTTGGTCAGCAAGAATTTTGAAGTCTATGCTACCGTCGGATTGGCATATATCAACGGTAATTATCAAGAACAAGGGATGAATGTTCGTACCAACCCTTTGCTTGCTGCTTATGCACAGTCTCCACTGCTTGCTCCCTACCAGAAAGTAGATAACGGAGAATTTACTCCGATTTACTCTGAATACTATTATGGAATCAGCAAAAATATGGATTTTGCTGTAAGTAACCCGTTAGCTATTGTCAATAATCTGGATGCGAACAGTCGCCAATATGACGTAAATGTTAAAGCTGGTTTCAATTATAAAATATTTCCAGGTTTTTCTCTCAGTGGTGCCTTCGGTCTTTACTACAACTATAATAAGGAGCATATTTTTGTTCCAGGCAGAACCGATTTTACTATCGTTCCTACTACAGACGCATTCGGTACTGAAGAAAATACAATCCGGGAAGGCGTAAACGAAACGACTAATTATTTTTATAACCTAAATGCGCGCTACAACAAACAATTCAGTAGCCGCCATGCTTTGAATGCTATGGCTGGAGTGCAAATTTTGACTACTTTGCAGGAATACGATGGGGCCTATGCGCGCAACACAACCAATGACTTCTATCAAGTACTGGGTTCGGCTGATGCTATAGGTCGTTATTTCGACGGTTATCAGAATAAATGGAACTGGGCTAATATTTATGGCCACGTTGACTATACTTATAATCATGTATTGAATGCTGCATTGAATATGTCTATCGACGGTTCTTCCGCAAACGGAAGATACACCAACCATTTTCGGGTTTATCCATCAGGCGGAATCACATGGATGGCGAAGAATATGTCTTTCCTTATAGACAAGGATTGGATCACCCGTCTGGATTTGCGTGCAGAATACAGCCTGACAGGAAACAGTCGCTTCTCTTCCAATTATGGAAAATCTTATTATAGTAGTTTACCGTATATGGCTGTATCGGGTATTATTCGTACCCAAATACCGAACACACATTTGAAACCGGAGATAACCTCGCAGATGAATTTAAGTTTAGATGCCTCTTTCTTGAGAAACCGTATCAGTTTGGGAGTAGATTATTATCGTGGCAGAAGCAAAGATGTAATCATGAACATTGGAAAATCTGCTATCTACGGAACATCTGCCTACTATGCAAACGTCGGAAAAATCGATAACAACGGAGTAGAACTTTCATTGCAGGCTTCTCTCATCCGTATGCGTAACTTTGAGTGGATTGTAGGAGGTAATATTTCTTTCACGGAAAGTAAGATTAAATCATTGGGCGGAAACGATCAGGAAACAGTTCAATATAGTGATGGTTCGATGATAGTAAGTCGTGTAGGTGGAAATCCATACGAATTTTACGGATTGCAAGCAAATGGCGTCTACTCTACCCAAGCGGAAGCGAGTGAAGCTGCATTGACCAACAGCAGTAATCAAGCATATAGTGCTGGTGATGTACGTTATGTAGACCAGAATAATGACGGACGCATCGATTCTAAAGATTATGTATCATTGGGTAGTGCCACTCCTGATTACTTTGGAGGATTCTATACCAATATCCGTTATAAGCATTTCGCACTGGCGGCCGAATTCTCTTATTCAAAAGGGAATGAGGCATACAATGCGGTAAGAAGGACACTGGAATCAGTTTCTTCTTTCTCTAACCAAAGTGTAGCAGTGACCAACCGTTGGAATGTAGAAGGACAGGTTACCAATATTCCACGCGCTAGCTATGGAGATGCTATCGGCAATAACAACTTCTCTTCCCGTTGGATTGAAGATGCTTCTTTCCTACGCATGAAGAGTATTACGTTAAGCTATAATTTCGACAAACCAGTTTGGAATTTTTTCCGTTCAGGAACAATTTATGTGACAGGAGAAAACCTGTTGACCGCTACCAAATATTTGGGTATGGATCCGGAATTCGCTTATTCATCTGGCAGCAATGCTACACAAGGATTTGATTATGCGAAAGTGATGCAACCGAAATCTGTCAAACTGGGTATTAACTTGAAATTCTAATGATGAAGATGAAAAAGATATTATTAAATGCCGCTTTCATACTGGCGGTTACTTTATTGGGAGGATGCGATGACTTCTTCAATCCTGATACAGATGTTACACTGGATAATGAGGACTATATATCAGAAGAAAGTGAGATGTACTCCGGTTACATTGGTATCATGACTAAAATGCAAGCCATTGGAGACAAAGTGATTTATCTGAATGAACTTCGGGGAGAAATGGTGGTGCCGACTGCAACGGCACCCACTGAACTTTACAACTTGTACAATTACGATGATGATTTAAGTGGTAATTCATATGCAGATCCTTCTGGATTCTACGAAGTAATAAATGCCTGTAACGATTATCTTCGGAAATTGAAAACATACGAAGAAAAGAACTCTATTAATGAAAGCCACTATAAAGCATTGGTCAGCAGCACGCTGCGTGTCAAGGCATGGATGTTTATGACGATCGCTAAAATCTACGGAGAAGTTGCATGGGTGGATAAACCAATGACTTCGTTGAGAGATTTGTCACAGTTTGACATACTGAATCTTGACGAAACAATGGTAGCTTGCAAGAATCTGCTAGATATTGGTTATGACAATATTGACGGAACTTACGAAACAGCATGGAAAGACTGGGTAGACCCAGATACGGAGCTGGCAAATAGTGAATATCGCCGCTGGGATATGATGACTCCTCCTTACTATGCTCTATATGCAGAGATTTGTTTGTGGTTAGGTAGATACCAACAATGTGTCAACTTGATACTTAATAAGATGAACAGTATCTACCAAAGTACTACCAATCAATCTATCGCTTTCTTACGTAATGATATGTTGTTCAGTCATTATACCAATTTCTTTAATAACGAGACTCCGTATGATTATGAATCGGCGTCAGCAATTATGTATGACTATCAAAACAGGCAGACAAACAGTCTGCTGAAGCATTTTGACTCTGATTATCCGAATAAATATTGGCTGGCACCGGCAGAGGTCGCTGTAGAACGTTTCAGAGATAATGACTTCGGTCCGCTGGGTAGTAAAGATAAAGATTTCAGAATGAGTTACACAGTATCTGAATACAATGGTAAATGGGTTATCAGCAAATTCCGTCCAACTTCTAAACCTGTACGTACCGCTTATCGCGATGATGTATTCGTATATACCTACCGCGGTGCAGACCTTTATTTTATGTTGGCGGAAGCATTCAATCAATTAGGTAGAAGAACTGTAGTTGACGCACTAATTAATGTAGGAGTCAATGCCTACTCTAGTGAGTTTGATATTGATGAGGAAGGTACTTATTCCGGCAATTGGTATGGTATTACTCCTCATTGGACGAATAACAGTACTGTATATTATTATTCAAACGGGACAACTGGTATTGGTAGTCGTAAATATGGTGACAGAGGGATTCGTGGAGTAGAAGTAAGCTATAGTAACTTAGGAGCACGTACCTTCACATCTAATGTACAAAACAATGACGAAGAAATATTGAAAGAAATGATGCTGGAAATGGCATGCGAAGGAAAAGTTTATCCGGCTATGATTCGTATGGCAAAACGTTATAATGATAATAGTTTCATGGCGAAGTATATTTCGGAAAAGTACGAAACTACTGGCAATGCTGAAGACATTCGTTCCAAAATAATGAATGGAGACTATTTTATCAAATGGAATTTAAAATAAAGATCCTCAAATCATCCTTTGGATTGGATTATTAGGGTGGAGTGACGCGGGTTTTTGAATGAGAATCCGCGTCATTTGTTTCAAAAATAAATACTTTTGTAAATAACAATAATAAAGAATCATGAAAACATTCGCAGTATCTATTGCAGCACTTTTTATTTGGACAGCTTGCGGAGATGGAAATCAGCCGATAATTGACCGCGAGGCATTAGTAGAAAGGAATAGTCCTGTTGTGACGGCATTCGATTCATTAGCTTCACTTTCTGTAGGAAATGGAGAGTTTGCTTATACGGTAGACATAACCGGATTACAGACGTTTCCGGACAATTATAAAAAAGGAGTTCCATTGGGAACGCAGAGCCAGTGGGGCTGGCATAGCTTCGCCAATCCGGACCAGCTTACTCCGGAAGAAACCCTGAAAGAATACGATTTTGGCAGGGGAAAGAAAGAACTTTACGCTACTCAATTCAAAGAAGAAGGCAGACAGCAGGATGCCGCTAATTGGTTTCGTGTCAATCCGCATCGTCTTCATTTAGGAATTGTCGGCTTTGACGTGGAAGAAGGTACGGATATTGAACAGGTAACTGACGTTCATCAGAAACTTTGCTTGTGGGATGGAAAAATCGAAAGCCGGTTTAAATTAAACGGTGAAGATTATCAAGTGGAGACAGTCTGCCATCCTTCTAATGATATGATTGCTGCAAATATTACCTCTAAGGCGCATACCGGGATTTGTTTTCGCTTTCCGTATCCTACGGGCGCTCATTGTGATGATGCATGTAATTGGGAAGCCGTTGATAAACATACAACGACTATTGTTACTCAAAATGAATCTTCCGCAGTCTTGAAACATACTTTAGATAGCACAGAGTATTTCGTAACTTTGTATTGGGAAGGGAAGGCTACTTTCAATGAGAAAGCAAAACATTATTTTGTCCTGATTCCGATGGACGATCATTTAGCTTTTACATGTGCTTTTACTAGTATAGCTCCTTCAACGCAGCCTGTTACTGTAGCACAAACTCAAGAAGAAGCAAAAAACTATTGGAACTCGTTTTGGAAGGAAGGCGCAGCTGTTGACTTTTCGGCATGTACAGACCCACGGGCCAAAGAACTGGAACGACGTGTGGTACTTAGCCAATATTTGCTTGCTATTCAGAGTGCAGGTACTACTCCTCCGCAAGAGACGGGGCTTACCTATAATTCGTGGTTTGGCAAATTTCATCTTGAAATGATCTGGTGGCACGAAGCTCAATTTGCTCTTTGGAATCGTAGCAACTTACTTGACCGTACATTAGGTTGGTATGAAAAGGTTGAACCGATAGCGCGTCAAATAGCCCAAAGACAAGGGTTTGATGGTGTTCGCTGGATGAAAATGACCGACCCGTCAGGAACAGAAGCCCCTTCCAAAGTAGGAAGTTTTCTGATTTGGCAACAACCTCATTTAATTTATTTGGCAGAATTACTTTATCGTGCTGATCCGACTAAAGAAGTATTGGAGAAATATAATCGTTTGGTACAGGAGACTGCAGAATTTATGTACTCTTTTGCTACATACGATGAACTGGAAGGACGTTACGTATTGAAAGGTGCCATTCCTGCACAAGAAACGTTGCGTGCTGCAGAAACAGTTAATCCTCCTTTCGAACTTTCTTACTGGCATTTTGCCATGCAGACCGCCCAACAATGGCGTGAGCGTATGGGACAGCAACGTAGTCTGGAATGGGATGAAATGATTGATAAACTTTCCCCTTTAGCATCTAATAATGAAGGGCTTTATCTGGCTGCTGAAACAGCTACAGATACCTATAAAGACATTCGTTATACTTCCGACCACATGGCTGTATTAGGTACAGTCGGTATTCTTCCGATGAATAAACTTATCCGGGAAGATTATATGAAAAATACATTGCACTGGATTTGGGATAACTGGAATTGGGGTAAAACCTGGGGATGGGATTATCCGATGACGGCTATGAATGCTGCCCGTTTGGGTGAACCGGAAAAGGCCGTCGGAGCTTTACTGATGGATAAACGCACAAACACATACTTGCCGAATGGTCATAATTATCAGGACGGTCGTTTACGTATTTATTTACCGGGTAATGGCGGCTTGCTGACTGCTATTGCGATGATGTGTGCCGGTTGGGACGGATGTACGGAGACTAATCCGGGATTTCCGAAAGATGGAACTTGGAATGTCCGTTGGGAAGGATTGAAGCCATTACCATAATCAAACACAAAAAAATATGAGTTATTTTCATCTGAATTTTATTTTAAAAGGAAAGCTGACTGTTTGTTGCCTCTTGATGTTGTCGGTGATGCCATTAAATGCTCAAAGAGAGGCAAAGCAGATCGGTGACTTTAAAGAATCCATCTCCTTGAATGAACATCTGCGAGGTACAAAAAGGACGTTGCAATATCGTCCCGATGGTGATGAGTTTGTTTGTGTCAATGGTAAGAATCGGTATACCCGTGCTTTGTACGGTAGTCACAGTCCCTTTCGTGTAGAAACAAGTGACCGACCGGTTTTTGCTTTTTATAATAACGGACGCGGAGGAAATATAAGTTTCAAAGTCATTCTTCGTGACGGAACAGAATTGGCGCTTGACTGCACCGGGCATTGTGAATCCCGTTATTCGGCTGGAAAACGTACCTATTATTTGACAGACCCGTCTTGGGGAAAAGGAGAACTGCGTATTTCTGTATTGGCATTAGCCGATATGGATGGAGCTATTTGGTGTTTTTCTCCTTCGAATATGCCTAAAGGAGCTATACTTCGTTGGCAACATGGGGGAGCTACCGGAAAACGTTTGAGTCGTAATGGAGATATGGGGGTAGATCCGGCTGATTGCTTCGAACTTCCTGCCGAAGCGACTGACCTTGTCACGGGTGAACTTTCTTTGCAGAAAGAAGTATACTTGGTACGTGGGGAGGTTCCCGAAGGTTATAATGTCCGTAAGCTCTATCAACAAGCGGAGGCAGCTTCTTTGGCATTGGCTTCTCATTTGAAGATAGAAACGCCGGACCCTTATTTGAACACGTTGGGTGGTGCATTGGTCGCAGCTGCCGATGGAATCTGGGACGGACAGGTTTGGTTGCACGGTGCTATTGGCTGGCGTATGCCGTTAAGTGGATGGAGGGCCGGATATACCGGTGATGCTTTAGGTTGGCATGACCGGGCACGGACTCATTTTGATGCTTATGCAGCCAGTCAGGTGACTGATGTCCCGAATACAATACCTCATCCGGCACAGGATTCTACAATGAATCTGGCGCGTTCGGAAAAACGTTGGGGAACTCCTCAATATAGTAATGGGTATATTTGCCGGAATCCTGGACGTAACAATCAGATGCACCACTATGACATGAACCTTTGTTACATGGATGAATTGTTATGGCATTTCAACTGGACGGGAGATACTGCGTATGTCCGCAAAATGTGGCCTGTGATTACCCGCCATCTAGCTTGGGAAAAATTAAATTATGATCCGGACAATGATGGTTTATATGATGCATACGCTTGTATTTGGGCAAGTGATGCGCTTTACTACAACAGTGGCGCAGTCACCCATTCGTCGGCTTATAACTACCGTGCCAATAAAATGGCTGCTTTTCTTGCTTCTTTAATAAGCGAAGACCCTTCACCTTATCAGAACGAAGCCGAGCAAATATTGAAAGCGATGAATAAGCGTCTTTGGATGCAGAGCAAAGGTTGTTGGGCGGAATATCAGGATTTTATGGGACATCGCCGGCTTCACGAAAGTCCGGGATTATGGACTATATACCATGCACTCGATAGCGACGTTGCCGATCCTTTTCAAGCTTATCAGGCTACACGGTATGTTGATACGGAAATACCACATATCCCCGTGTATGCAGATGGATTGGAAGAGGGATATGCAACGATTGCCACTACCAATTGGTTACCTTATTCCTGGAGTATCAATAATGTGGCTTTCGCAGAGGTGATGCATACAGCTTTGGCCTATTTCCAGGCAGGACGTCCGGAGGAAGCATATCGATTGATGAAAAGTTCATTTCTGGATGGTATGTACTTAGGTAACAGTCCCGGCAATTTGGGGCAAGTCAGCTTTTATGATGCTGCCCGTGGAGAGTGTTATCGTGACTTTGGAGATCCGATAGGGGTAGCTTCCCGATTACTGGTACAAGGATTGTATGGCATTTTACCCGATGTATTGAACGGGAAGATGGTGATTTGTCCGGGATTTCCCGCAGGATGGTTAAAAGCTTCTATTTCTTTGCCTGACATAACCTATCACTTTGTCAGGGAGAATGATACAGATATTTACCGGATAGAGCAACGTTTTAAGGCGCCTTTGGCATTGACATTACAAGTGAATGTCGGAAGAGAAAGGATTCATTCTGTGAAAGTAAATGGGAAAGAAGTTGACTGGAGCTTTGCGGAAGCTGCTTCCGGTTATCCGGTGGTTGTTATTCCTGCTTCTTCTGCCCAAAAAGCAATTGTCGAAATTGTGTGGAAAGGAAACTGTCTGAATCCGGTTCTGCCTGAAATACAGGCGGAGGCTTTAGCGGAGATCCGTATTCCATCCATTTTAGGGGCGGTATTCGGTGAAATATATGATCCGCAGGGAGTGCTGATACAGCCGAATGTTAGTGATACATTAATAAAAAGTAAGGTCAATGATCATTTGGGGCATCATACATTCTTTGTTCGCATGAAACAAGGACAGATGGAATGGTGGCAGCCTGTAAACGTACAGATTACAAAATCGGAAAAATCACCGGTCATTCTTCCTTTCTTACAGGTAAATACGTCAGAGTGCCGGGTGATGAATATGGATTCTTTGTTCAATGCGAATGTGACTGATATTTTCCGGAATGAGTATCTGACACCCCGTTCGCCTTATACCACTTTGCAACTTCCTGTTCAGGGCATTGGCGAGTGGTGCCATCCGAAATTAACTGCTGATATTGATGATGCAGGTTTGCGTGCCTTGGTACGTGATGAGATGCTGACTACCAAACTGGGTGTGCCATTCCGAACATTGGCTCAAGGAAGCAATATTGCTTTTACTTCGTTGTGGGATAATTATCCCGACAGTTTGAGTATTCCGCTTTCCGGTCGGGCTTCTCATGCCTATTTAATGATGGCAGGCAGTACCAATCACATGCAGTGTCGCATTGCTAATGGTATTGTTCGTGTATACTATACAGATGGAACTTCTGATGTATTGGAATTAGTGAATCCGGATAACTGGTGTCCTATTGAGCAGGATTTCTATGTTGATGGTCAGGCATTCACCGTTGTTTCTCCCCGTCCTTATCGCATTCATTTTAAGACGGGTTTGGTTAGCAATGACTTGGGAAAGGACTTAGGCATAAAGGGTGTTTATGGACGTTCCATCGAGGGAGGAGCAGGTGTACTTTTGGACATGCCTCTGAATCCTTCCAAAGAGTTAAGTCATCTGACGTTGGAAACACTTTCAAACGATGTTGTTATCGGTCTGATGGGAGTTACATTGCAATAAAATAAAAATAACATATTAATAAAAGGATAAGAATTATGATGAGAAGAACTATTAATTTACTACTGATGTTGCTTTTTGTGGCAGAGGTAACATTTGCGAATACTGTTGATTTTGATAAAGCATTTAAAGAAAGCGCCCGTATCGAAAAACAGATTAAACGTACCTCTTTTCCGAAACGAACATTTCTTATAACTGATTTTGGAGCAAAAACGGATGATGAGGCTAATCCTTGCCATGAAGCCATTAATCAGGCTATTCTACAGTGCAGTCTGTCAGGAGGTGGCACAGTAATTGTTCCTAAAGGCACTTTTTATACCGGACCTATTACTTTAAAGAGCAATGTGAATTTCCATTTCGAAGAGGGAGCTGTTTTGAAATTCTCTACAGATCAAAGCCTTTATTTTCCTGCAGTTTTAACCCGTTGGGAAGGAATTGATTGCTATAACGCTCATCCCTTGATTTATGCTTATGGTGAAAGCAATATTGCCATAACCGGAAAAGGGATTATCGATGGACAAGGTAGTATGGAAACTTGGTGGCCGATGTGTGGAGCCGTAAAGTATGGTTGGAAAGAAGGCATGGTGGCTCAACGCAATGGAGGTCGTGAACGTCTGTTGATGTATGGTGAAACATCTACTCCTGTCTACAAGCGTCTGATGAAGCCGGAAGATGGCATGCGTCCGCAGCTATTGAACTTACATTCCTGCCACACCATCTTGATTGAAGGTGTTACTTTGTTAAATTCTCCATTTTGGGTGATTCATCCTCTTTTCTGCGAGAGCTTGATTGTTAGCGGAGTGACTGTTTTCAATCGTGGACCTAACGGAGACGGATGTGATCCTGAATCTTGTAAGAATGTGTTGATTGAGAATTGTACATTTGACACGGGTGATGATTGTATTGCCATTAAATCAGGACGTAATGAAGACGGGCGTAAATGGAATATTCCTAGTGAGAACATTATTGTACGTGGTTGCATGATGAGGAATGGACATGGAGGAGTAGTGATCGGCAGTGAGATTTCCGGTGGTTACCGTAACTTGTTTGTAGAAGACTGCCGGATGGATAGCCCGAATCTGGATCGTGTCATTCGTATTAAGACGAGCACTTGCCGTGGAGGACTTATAGAAAATGTATATGTGCGAAATGTAACGGTAGGACAATGTCGTGAAGCTGTACTTCGCATCAATCTGCAATACGAGAACCGGGAGAAATGTAAGAGAGGGTTTGACCCGATTGTCCGTAATGTGCATTTGAAGAATGTAACTTGTGAGAAGAGTAAATTGGGTGTGCTTATTATAGGACTGGAGGATGATAAACATGTATATAACATCAGTGTAGAGGATTCTCATTTTAATAATGTAGCCAAAGGAGCAAATGATATTAAAGGGGCGAAAGATGTGACTTTCAAGAACCTTTATATCAATGGTGAATTGGTGAAATAGGGCATAATTGTAATAGATAAAAATCCAGCTATGAATGAAGAAGAATGGAAGACTGTCTATGACGTACAAATCTATGTTACATCTTTATCAGCAATAAGTGATTGTAATTGGAATAAGTTAGAATTCTGGATAAATCTTCATCAGGATGGTTTTATCTATAAATTGAGGCATTATTATCCTATACTTTCAGAAGATGATATACATATCATTCTTTTGTTACGTATCGATTTTAGTAATGCGCAGATTTCAGAGCTGTTCCATATTCTAGGAAGTTCTTTTCGGATACGCCGTAGTAGATTGAAAAAGAAAATGAATGTTTCTTGTGAATCTATTACCGATTTTATTAAATCATTGCGTTTGGAATGATCTTTCTTTAAAAACCATATTTAAATGCGTATACATTGGCTGTGTATACGCATTTGTATACGGTTGAAATTTGTATTCCAATTTATAAATGTCGTCCTTTGTTACAACAAGAACGATAAATTCTTATTCGTACTAATAATATGGAAAAATGCAGCTCCTTATCTTATGTGATATAGATGGAATTGGAAGTGAATTATACAATTTTTACAAATATATGATATTGCTTTGAAAAAGATATTCAAAATTAGTAATCTCTAAAAGTAATTCTTATGAAAAAGTGGAATTTTGGCTTTGTTATGATTGGATTAGCCTTTCTAATCAGTATTTTAGTACTTAGTTGTCAGACGGATGAAACTGACGAATACTCTCAACAGGCAGTAGATGTGACTGCTGCTGATCTTTTTATTGCTTCGGAAGCTTATCAGAACTTGGAAAAAGAAATAGGAAAGGACATGAGAAGAGAACGAAACGCAATCTCTAAATTGTCTAAAGAAGACTTGGAACAATATCGTTTACTCCGAAAAGGTATGCTTAATGTTGAGACTCGTACAGAAGCAATTACTCAATTAAAGATTCTGACAGGATATGATTATCAAGCTAACCGTGATCGTATTTCTTCCTTGGTCAGGGACGTTTTTAAAGATGTAAATTTTACTAAATTAGAGTTGATGAGGGCACGACAAAAAAGTCGAATGTGTAAAGTTGTGATTACACGAACAGATACCAATGCAGAATTACGTGAAAAATGCAAGAATGATTGTGATGAAACGACTAAAGAAGATATAATTGCATGTCATAACCATTTTAACGAGAATATTAAAGATTTACCTGCTAGTGAATTTCCAGATGGTGAAAGCTATAAATTCTGGGTAAAAGTAAGAGACGCCTGTATATCGGCTGCACAAAGGGAGGAAGAAAATTGTAAAAAAAGTTGTGATAAAAGCTATCCAGATGAGGAATAAATTTTAATTGTAAGAGTTAATATTTAATAGTCGTAATAATGAAAAAATATCTATTCATTTTTATTTTCGTATCTATAGCCCAGCTATTTTACGGTCAAGGAAAATATACCATTCAGGGTGAATTACCCGACCATTCGTTAGATGATAGTTATTTGCGTTTGACTAATAGTTCAGCTCTTAGTCAAGAAAAAGAACGAATTAAACATTTATTTATTGATAGTATATTGGTGGTTGATGGGAAATTCCATTATGAAGGTGTACTTTCACAAAAGCCATTCTTAGCGTATCTTTCTAGTGCAAGGACAGGAAGAAATATGTTGGATTTGGGCCTGTATTTTATAGTTGAGCCTGGTAATATTCATATCCGCATCGCTAATTGGGCAGATGAGGGTGTGGTATCAGGTACTCCTATTAATGAAGATTACAGTACCTATATGATTGGCACAAAGAGAAGTATGGAAAATCAATTACTTTTTTTAGAAAAATATGCCCAATACCCGGATGTCGTACGATTCCACTTATCTTTTTTATTGAACGGACGAAGAATGTCAAGGGATCCTAATTTTCCAAAATATCTACAGATTCTCGACCGAATGCCTAAAGCAGATCGGGATATTCTTTTGGCTTGGCTGGACTATACTATTAAAAAGTATGAATATGAAAAAAAAACCAAACCATTATTGGACAGTATACGTAATAATGCCCCTCGTTTCATCGAGACTATTCCGAGTAATTCATCATCAACAACGATGAAAAATAAGTAGAATTTTAGTCTTATTGTGATTTGTGTGACGTGTTTTTGATTATGAAATTGACAATCAGCGGGAGAATAAGTGCCCTATATGTTACTACCTTAAAAATAGTTTTATGAAAAAGAGCAAAGCTTTCTTGAATATGGTTGTGTTAACCTTTTTAATAGCTATATCTATGCTTAGTTGTCAATCGAATGATGATTATTTGCAAATCGGAATAGGCAATTGTGAGAGTAGCAATGGTACGTGTCCTATAACCGTATTTCATTAGGCTTTTTATACATCCATATTTAAGTTATAATTTAATATGAAAGCAAAAAAACAAATTTTTGTCCTATTTTTGACAATGCTGGTAGGAATCCCTATTCTTTTTGCCCAAAACAAAAAAGAACAAAAAAAGCAAAAGGTGGAAGTTGTCAAAAATATCATTGCATCAAAAAACTATAGGATCGACGTGGATACTTATATACATCCGGATAGAGATCCCATACTATTGGATGGGGCAGATAATTCGATTGAAATTAGAAATGATTCAGTCTTTTCTACTCTTCTTTATCTCGGCCAAGTTGATATGCCATACGGTAGGAGAGGAGCTGAACTTTTCTTTCAAGCTCCTTTGAAAAAATATGCAATGGATATAGATAAAAAGAAAAATGCTCACATCAAGTTTTCAGTAGATGCAGCAATAGGTGATTGTAACTTTTATATTAAGGTGTATCCCAATGGAAGTGCGAGCATTTATGTTACCTTGCAGCAGGGGAAGAGTGTTAATTTTTCAGGAGAATTAAATATGTGAAGAGAAGAAGCGGAGTCTCTGTAGCACTTAATATATTATTATGAGAAAATATCTATTCATTTTTATTTTCGTATCTATAGCCCAGCTATTCTATGGACAAGAAAAATATACTATTCAGGGTGAATTACCCGACCATTCGTTAGATAATAGTTATTTGCGTTTGACTAATAGTTCAGCTCTTAGTCAAGAAAAAGAACGAATTAAACATTTATTTATTGATAGTATATTGGTGGTTGACGGGAAATTCCATTATGAAGGTGTACTTTCACAAAAGCCATTCTTAGCACATCTTAGTAGTGCAAAGACAGGAAGAAAAATGTTGAATTTGGGCTTGTATTTTATAGTTGAGCCTGGTAATATCCATATCCGTATCGCTAATTGGGCAGATAAGGGTATTGTATCAGGTACTCCTATTAACGACGATTATAACAGATATATTATCGAACAGCAAAAAAAAGTGGATAGAGAGCGTTCTCTTCAAAATAGAAGTGCATCTTTCAGAGATGCATACATACATGCCAACGAATGTAGACTTTTTTTCTTAGAGAAATATGCTCAATATCCAGATGTCGTACGATTCCACTTATCTTTTTTGTTGAACGGACGAAGAGCATCAAAGGATCCTGATTTCCCAAAATATCTACGGATTCTCGACCGAATGCCCAAAGCCGATCGAGACATTCTTTTGGCTTGGCTGGACTATACTATTAAAAGAGAAGAATATGAAAAAAAGACCAAACCATTATTGGACAGTATACGTAACAATGCCCCTCGTTTCATCGAGACTATTCCGAGTAGTTCATCATCAACAACTATAAAAAATGAGTAAAATCCTTGGTCTTAAAAACCATATTTAAATGCGTATACATTGGCTGTGTATACGCGTTTGTATACGGTTGAAATTTGTATTTTAATTTATAAATGTCGTCCTTTGTAACAACAAGAACGATAAACTTTTATTAGTACTAATATTATGGAAAAATACAGCTCCTTATCTGATGTGATATAGACAGAACTGGAAAATGAGCCAAACGATTATCAACTAATAATGGGGTATCGCCTTGAAAAAGATATTCAATATTATTAATCTCTAAAAGTAGTTCTTATGAAAAAAATGAATTTAGGCTTTATTATGGTCGGATTAGTTTTTCTAATTAGTATTTCTGTGCTTAGTTGTCAGACGAATGATGCTGATAATTACTCTCAACAGGCAGAAGACGTGACTGCTGCGGATCTTTTCATAGCTTCGGAAGCTTATCAAAATCTGGAAAAAGAAATCAGAAAGAATATAAGAAGAAAACAAAATGTAATCTCTAAATGGTCCAAAGAAGAAAAGGAGCGGTATCTTCAATTCAAAGCAGAGTGGTTCAACCCAAAGATTCGTACAGAAGCAAATATTCAATTGAATCTCTTGCTTGGTTACGACGAAGAAGCTAATTATGATCGAATCTCATCTTTGGTAGGGGAAGTTTATGAAGGTACTGATTTTGCGCAATTAGAGCTAATGAAAGCTTTGCAAAAACGGCAAATGAAACGAGTTTCGATTAGTACACGAACCACTGATACTGAAGAGCTGGAGATTTGTAATAGAGCGTGTACTGACCATGCTATACAAAGATCTATTATATGCTTTGACATTTATAATGCAGCTATGAGCAGTCTTGAAAGCATGGCAGAATACTATAATCCTGAAGATATTCGTTCTGAAAAAGAAAAACTTGCAGCAGAACGAAAAGAATGTTTGGACGATGTTGATAAAACTAGGGAAGAATGTTTGGAAAGTTGTAAAGATACCTATGAAAAGTAGCTGATTTAAATATTCACAATTATGAGAAAAAATCTATTTTTTATTGTATTTGCACTTTTGGTTCAACTGCTTTATGGACAAGAAAAGTACATTATTCAAGGTGAATTTCCAGATAATTCGCTAGACGGAAAATATATAATACTGACAGATAAGTCTTTTCTTCCTGATGAGTACAAACGTAAATGGAAAGCATCTGACGATGAAGTTAAGATATTGGTAACTGATAAAAAATTCTATTATGAAGGGACAACCACACGAAAACCTTTTTTGGCGCAAATATATTACGATAGACCAACATTCAGTGGTCAGACAAGTGCGACTTCTTTTGTAATAGAACCTGGAAATATCCAGATCCATATAACCGATTGGTATGAGGAAGGAAATGTATCGGGTACTCCTATCAATAAAGACTATAACACTTGTGTCATTGAACGGAAAAATCTGGTAAATAGAATTTTTAGAACTATCTGTTTAAAGGGGCAGACTTCGGAAGCTGAAGGAGCTTATTCTTTTGGTTCAGCATTTGAGGATTTTGAAGAAGGTGAATTGGCTTTCTTTGAGAAATATGTCAAATATCCGGATGTTATCCGAGTAATGTTGTCTAGCTATTTGGAAGTTAAGGAATTAAATAAAAGATTGGTGGATGCTAAATATTTACGTATTCTTGACTTAATGCCCAAAGCGGATCGAGATATTTTGATAGCGTGGCGAGAGTATACAATGAAGAGAGAGGAGTATTGGGCAAAGAGAAGAGCGTTGACCGATAGTCTTAATCGTAATGCTCCTCGTTTTATTGAAAGACAAATAAATAATAATTAAAAATCAAATCATGAAAACAAAAAGACTCATTTTAGCTTTGACTACATGGACTGTTGTTATAGTTATGTCACTTCATAGTTGTCAGACTGATAGTGGTTATGATAATGTTATTCAAGAAAATAATTTGACTGAAGCCGACCTTTTTGTTGCCTCGGAGGCGTATAAGAATTTAGAAAAAGAGATTAAAAAGAATTTGAGAAGAAGAAAAAACGCAATCGATAAATTTTCTAAAGAAGAAAAAAAACAGTATCAACAGCTTAGAAAAAAGTTATCCAAATCGGATACTCGTGTTGAAGCGCAGATTCAATTAAATATCTTACTTGGATATGACGAAGAAGCAAGTTACGATCGAATTGATTCTTTGGTTTGGAAGGTTTACAAAGGTACAAATTTTACCCGATTAGAATTAATAAGAGCTCGGCAAAAACGCCAAATGAATCAAATTACTATTAGTACACGAGATACTGATTCAGAACAACGTTGTATTGATGATTGCAATACGAATGCTACAGACGCAGATATGGAATGCCAACATACATATTATGCAGAAATTCAATATGCTGAAAATAGTATGTCTGATTGGGAAAAACTTATGTATCCGGAAAGGTTGGAATATTTGAAAGAACTAGCTAGAAATAGTAGAGATGAATGTGTAAAGCAAGTCGATAAAGATAGGGAGGATTGCGTAAAAAACTGCTGTAAAAAAACAACGTGATAAAAATCAAGATTCCACTTATTTAAGATTCCAAACAACATACAATTATGAAAGAAAAATTTTTTTCTCTTTTTGTGTTCGCATTCTTTGCTCAATTGCTTTTGGGGCAAGAGAAATTTACGATTCGGGGTGAATTCCCTGATAATTCTTTAGATGGTAAATATGTGTTATTAATAGATAAATCGTATCTTCTTGAAGAAAGGGAAGGACAAAAACAAGCATACGACAACAGCATAAAAATAAAGGTGATTGGCAAGGAATTTTTTTACGAAGGAACTGTTACACGAAAGCCTTTTTTTGCACAAATATCCTATGATGCCCCACCGTTCCATAAAGGGACTGATATTAATCTTTTTGTGGAACCGGGTAATATCTATATTCGTATGGTTGATTGGGATACTGACGCTAATGTATCGGGCACTTCCATCAATGAAGATTATAATACTTACATTCTTGAGCGAAAAGCTCAATGGAGTGCTGTATATTGGAATAGAGATCGGAGAAAAATGGCGGAAGATAGTACTAAAACAGAGAATAGTAAGTTATTAGATACATCATTAACTGAACAACGTTCAGAAGGTCGGTTTACTTTTCTTGAAAAATATGCAAAATATCCGAATGTCATCCGAGTCATGTTGGCTCGTGATTTAAGGACAAAATATCCGATTAGGGAGCCTGAACTCTCTCAATATCTACGTATTATCGATTTAATGCCCCAAGCGGATCGAGATGCTTTTTTATCATGGTGGGATTATATTATGAAAGAACGAGAATTTAAAAAGAAGAGCCGAATGATATTAGATAGTTTGATCGGTGATCCACCCCGTTTCATCGAGACTATTCCGAGTAGTTCATCATCAACAACTATAAAAAATGAGTAAAATCCTTGGTCTTATTGTTATTCTGATGATTTGTGTTTTTTGCAATCAAAAAAGGAAGGCAGAGATGTCCCTGTCTTCCTATACACATGATTTCGGAATAATTAGTTCTGATATAATTTGTCGTGATAGCATTATAATCACCAATGTAGGCAATGCCAGGTTGGAAATAGGAGAGATCGAAACCGGATGTGGATGTACACAAGCATCGGTGGAGAAGTATGAATTAAATCCTGACGAATCGTGCTCGCTTCATTTTTCTTTCAATCCGAAAGGAAAGGGATTAGGAGCGAAAGAAGAATTAATTATTATCAATGCAAACACAGACTCCCTCTTTTATATTCTGCAAGTTAAGGCAATTATTCAGTGATAATGTTTTTACGTTTTCTTTTTTACTTATCACCACCTTATACTTATCGGCTGATTGGTTTATGGATAGGTATTTTATGCCTAAAAATATAAGTTTCGTTGTCGGCATCATATTATGGGGAGGTATTTGCATAGGGAACTGGAAGCGAAAAATTAGACTGTCTGTTGATTTTCTATTTCTGTCTTTTACTGTTTTTATGGGATATGTTTTCGTTTGCAGTCTCTTTACATCACAATATATACACAGTGTATACATTGTATCTGGATGGATTCTTTTTGTGTTGATGCGTAATAGAAAAAATCCTACAGAAACATTTAATAGCATTTTAGCTGTCGTTGGAGTTTTGTCGGCCTTGTATGGCTTGCTGCAATATGTAGGGTGTATAGAAACTCAATCTTATTTTCCAGTTACCGGTTCTTTTGATAATCCCGCCGGATTTGCTGCGAGCATCGTTCTCTGTTATCCTTTTCTTTTGTGTCATTCTTCTAACGGAAAAAGAAGAACGTTCAAGGTTATGGCGTGCCTTCTCCTCATTATAGTCGTTATCTTATCCGGTTCGAGAACAGGTGTATTTACTTTATGTGTAGTAACACTTCTTTTTTATGCTCTCCGTTATCGGAAGTTAATTCATAAAAGGCGCATCTTTTTTATCAGCGGAGGCGCTTTGTTTCTAATAGGTTTATTCATTGGACTGATTTATCTAAAACCAGCTTCCGCTTCCGGTCGTGTTCTGATTTGGAAAGTATCTGCCGGATTGTGTAAGGAACATATAATTCAGGGAAACGGACTCGGCTCTTTTAGGGCGGATTACATGCCGGAACAAGCCAAATATTTGTCTTCCTCCCATGCTGATGAAAGCGATAGAATATTGGCAGGAAACACGAATTATCCATTTAATGAGTATCTGTTGCTGCTGATTGAACAAGGACTCATAGGAATCGCTTTATTCTTATTGTCGTTGATTGCTGTTTTTCGAAGTAATGTGGCATTTGACACTCCAGCCATACTGACGCTTGTTTCTATTGCTATATTTTCCTGTTTTTCTTATCCATTCAAATATGCTTTTGTTTGGTTCATGATTATCTACTGCCTCGCTTCACTTAATCAACGGGAGGTTGCTCTACGAACAATACGTTTCAATAAGCCATTCTTATTGGTTATACTTTTTATACTCTGTTTATTTCTGATTAAGAATATCATTTTCGAGCGTACATGGAAACGAATTTCGTTGGTTGCAGAAAAGAACAATGGTTTGCTGGATAATGAATTATCTGTATTTACCAAGCTATATGATGAGTGGAATGGCAATCCCTATTTCTTGTACAATTATGCATCAGAATTGAAAAATGTGGAATTGTACAAACAAAGCGTCAACATATTCTTGCATTGCGAATCTTATATCAATACGTATGACCTGCAAATGCAATTGGCGGATAATTACTATCAAATGGAATGTTGGGAAGAAGCTGAAAGACGATATAAGCTGGCACAATGTATGTGTCCCAGCCGTTTTCTTCCATTACAAGGACTTTTGAGAATCTATGTAAAATCTGATAACTGTATACTTGCCGAACGGGTAGCTTTAGAAATAATCAATAAACGGATAAAGATACCATCTTACACTGTTTCTATCATACAGGAAGAGGCCAGAAACTATTTGCGCAAAAAGAATATTTAATTATAAACTAACAATAAAACAAAATGAAAGCTATATTCATCTTTCTTTTTCTTGTTTTGCTTTTCAGTTGCCAAAGTTCTGAAGAAAAACAGTTGGAAAAGGTGCTGACACTGTCGGGAAATAATCGTTCGGAACTCGAAAAAGTGCTGGAGCATTATAAAGAAAACGAAGCCGACAGTTTGAAACTTAGAGCTGCCAAATTTTTGATAATGAATATGCCTGGGCACCAGTTGTATATAGGGAAAGATATTGAAGAATATTATGTCGAAGCTGAAAAGATTATCTTCTCCGACAGAAAGATTGATGAACAGGTGAATGAATTAAATAATTTGTTGTTAGAGTTTCCATCAGATGATTTTGAGTTTAAGGAAGATTACTCTGTCATAAAAGCCAGCTATCTGATACAGAGTATAGACGCGGCTTTTGACGATTGGCAACAAGGTCGTTGGGCAAGAGGCATTACATTTGAAGAATTTTGTGAATATATGCTTCCTTATAAGTGCGTAGAGTTTCAGGCTTTTGATGATTGGCGCAATGTGTTGAAACCGATAGCTAATGACACATTATGCGATTTTTCTTATAATGACATTTGGAATAAAACACCCTATCATGCGGCAGAAGCTATTAATATTAAATTACGTGATACTGTTATTGTCGATTTGAAAAAGCCTCTGAAGTGGCATGCGTTATATAAGATTCCGTTTTGGTGCAATATTCCTTCCAATTCTTGTGAGACAAGGACAAACACAGCTTTAGCTATCATGCGCAGTAAGGGGTTTGCGGTTTCGTATGATTTCGTTTTGCAGTGGCCTACAAAAGCACATGCACATTCGTGGCTAAGTATTTTGATAGATCACGATCGCCGAATGGTATGTGAAGGAGGACATGAACCTTTTTTAGCTGCCTTACGACCGGGGGAGTGTAAGGGAAAAGTATATCGAAGAACATATTCTCCCAATTCGGCCTTAGTCCGGCTGAATAAAGAAGCTGGTAGTGTTCCGTCAACGTTGCGCAATGTGTTTATAAAAGACGTTACGGATGAATATGCAACGACCATTGATCCTGTTTTTCCTGTACTTTCCGGGAGAAGAGAACGCAAAGAAAAATATGCATATCTGGCAGTATTTGACAATGCGAAATGGATTCCTGTTTGCTTTTCGGAAATAAAAGATGGTAAGCAGATTACCTTTGATAAAATAGAGAAGGGAGCTGTCTATCTGCCGATATATTATATAAATGGAAGGGTTCGTCCATTCAATTATCCTGCTTTGTTGAATGAAAAAGGTGAACTGGAGTTCTTGAATCCCGATAACACATCCAAAAGAAGTATTAGTTTAAAACGGAAATATCCTTTAACGCGCAAAGCGTTCACCACAGCACTCCGTTTAAAACACAGCATGTTTCAAGCAGCACACAAGGAGGATTTCAGCGATGCCGTCACAGTACATACGTTCAAAGAATATAGCGTATCGGGTAGTATAAATGTGAGCGATACTACAAAGTATCGTTATTGGCGTTATATCTGTCCAAAGCCCTACCGCTGTAATATTGCAGAATTGATGTTCTTGGATAAAGACAATAAAAAACTGACAGGAACCATTATAGGTTCTGAAGAACGAAGCAAAAATCCGCATTATAGCCGTTCTGCTGCTTTTGATTTAGATCCGTTGACATTTTTCGCATCTAAAACTTTAAGAGATGGTTGGGTAGGATTGGATTTGGGCAAACCGGAATCTGTTGGAAGAATAGGCTATATGACACGTAATGATGACAACAATGTTCGTATTGGAGATACTTACGAGCTTTTTTATTGGGATATGGATTGGGTGTCGTTGGGCAAACAAATAGCTGACGATTTTAGTCTAACCTTTCACCATGTACCACAAAATGCTTTACTTTTATTGAGAGATCTTACTAGGGGGACGGATGAACGAATTTTCTTGTATAAAGATGTTAAGCAGATATGGTATTGATTCATCGGCAAAATGCCATCCGTGAATTTATCGACGGCGAGGCGCACGTCAAGGGATTCCTGTTGGCTTACTTAGGGTTGACGCAGGGCTACATCCTTCTTCCCGAATACGAATCTTCCAAAGGTTATGCGGACTTCTACATGATGCCCGATCTGGTGCGCCAGCCGGACATAGTCTACAGCTATATCGTGGAGGTGAAGTACGCCCGCCGTGACACCTCCGATGCCGACATCGCCTTGCTGAAACGTGATGCGGCAGAACAGTTGCGCCGCTATGCCGACGATGGGAAGGTGGCCCGCACAAAAGGGAATACCCGGCTTGGATTGATTACGCTGGTGTTCAAGGGATGGGAATTGGTGGCACTGGAGAAGCTGGCGTCCAGAGCGGATTGCGAAAATGAATCAGAAGCCTAAATATGGTATCCGATTTTTTTTAATATTTATGCTTGAACATTTGGACGGGCGTCTGCGCAGGCTTCTTATTATAAGGGGAATATGACGCATGTGTAACCTTTAGGTCTTCGCTTACCTGTTAATCTTTATTTGTGCTAAAAGTTTCGCAGGTTTCATCGTTGTGAAACTTTATTTCTATCGTGATGGAACTTTATTTTCATTGCGATGGAACTTTTTTTTCATCGTTATGAAACTTTTATTCAATTCCTATGAAATATTTTCGCAAGTATCTTTCCCGTCACAATCTGTGGCTTACCAGTCATAATCTTCAATGTATTCGTCGAAGTTAATCTTTGTCTTGATGCCGTGTTCCAGGAAAACGTCTGCGATTTGTTTCTGTTCCGATGGATGAAGTCGACGTTGTTTGTTGCGAATACGGTAGTACATACTTTTCCCCATTAAAGATTTAAGGCTATTTTGTATGGCCATAGCTTTTTTGTGCGGAACGTCGTCTAATATATGGCTGATGCCAAGTGCAAAGGTCGTGAGAGTGTATGCACTGAAATAGGAACATTCCTTTTCATTCCCCGCTACATGGTTGATGTTGATCGCTTCGTAGTGAGGAACACTTAGGGGCACAATCATCGCAGCCTGAAAACGGAGGCATTTGTTGCGGCGCGGACATTTGGTATGGTTGCAAAACAGATACATTTTAGGTATATCATCGTATGTAAGTGGCTTCTTCATTATTTTTATCATATTCAACTTTTATATCAGACGAATTTGATACAAATATAAGGATTTATCTTGAAATACAGAATTTGCTCCACTTGTTCTCATTTTTTTCATAACCTTTGTAACCAATCATTGAAATATTTCCTAAAGTTTTATATGAAATATAAATTATTATACCTCTTCGCTTTGTTGAACTGTTTCCTTTCGGAAGCGTATGCCGGCATCGAACTTCGTTCCAAACAAATGAGAACCAGTGACGGACTGACCGGCAATTCGGTGCGATGTATGTTTCAGGATAGCAACGAATATGATTGAATACTGGATTGAAATAGTAGACATGATATTAGCCAATTATAGTTGTCTGTTAATAATTATAACTTTAAAATTGGCGTATAGAGCCGACATGATGTAGTGTTAAACTGTATATTTTATGTGTGGTTACAGTTTAATTCGTTTCCCCACCGTTTTGATTTGCCACGATTGTAATTTAATGCAAATCATTAGTTGGTATATGGAAAAAATGACATATATATGGACAATAATCCTCATTTCGAAATAGTCTGCTATGTTTTTTGTATTCGTTATTCCTTTTGGTTAGTTTTGCTTGTATAAATCTTAAAAAAACTATGAAAAGATGTATCTTTGTAACCAGCAATCAAAATAACCCCAAGCACTATATGAAATATAAATTATTATGCCTCTTCGTTTTGTTAAGTTTTTCTTTATCGGATTTGTATGCTGATATTGAACTTAGTTCCAAACAAATGAGAACCAGTGATGGGCTACCTAGTAATTCAGTACGATGCATGTTTCAGGACAGTAAAGGGTTCTTATGGTTGGGTACTTTAGACGGATTGACCCGTTATGATGGAAATACTTTTCTTACTTATCAGTTGGAAAGTGGAAAACACGATCAGATTTCTTTAGCAGATAACAGAATAAAACATGTGGCAGAGGATAAGAACGGTTTTTTGTGGATAAAGACTGTACCGGAATTATTCAGCTGTTATGACCTACAGAAAGCTTGTTTTGTAGATTTTACCGGTACCGGAAGTGATGGAGAGAACTATTCGGAAATATTTATGTCCTCTAATGGAGATGTGTGGCTTTGGCATAGAAGGAACGGTGTACGTCAAATTGTTTGTGAGGACGATCGGACTATGACCTCTGTGAAGTTTAGAACGAAATTTGGAAACCTGCCCGATGACCGGATTAAATTTATAAATGAAGATTCTAGTGGCAGGATCTGGATTGGTACCATGCAGGGACTTGCGTCTGTTTATAAAGGGAAAGTTGAATTTATCGATAGGAAATTGAATTTTTCTTCTTCTTTCCCTCATGGAGAGGATATGTATTTTCTGACAAAGAGTGGAGATGTGTATCGCTGTGTAAATGGATCGAAAAAAATAGACTGTTTAGCGTCGCTGTCTGCAATAGCCGGTAATACATCTGTCAGCACACATTCATTGATAAAAGATAAATGGGTTATATTTACTTCCAGCGAAGGAGTATATGAATTTGATTTTCAGAACTTTCAAATAACTCCTTACCGGGAATTGAAAATAAATAATGGAAAAGTGATTCATGACAATTATGGAGATTGTTGGGCTTACAATAACACTGGACGAATTTATTATATAAACTCGAAGAGTGGAGAAATAAAGAATTTTCAACTGATCCCTGAAGAGAAGATGAAATATATAGATTATGAGCGCTATCATGTGGTGCGTGATGACCGGGGGATTGTGTGGATTTCAACTTATGGAAACGGACTTTTCACCTACGATATTCAGGAGGACCGGTTGGAACACTTTGTTTCCGAAGGGAAGAATGCAGGACCTATAGGGTCAGATTTCTTGTTATGTTTGATGAAAGACAGGACAGGAGGAATATGGGTAAGCTCCGAATATTCCGGTTTGTCTCATATTTCCATTTCAAATAAAGGCATTACACATGTCTATCCAGAATCACCGGATGTTTTTGACCGTTCGAATACAATCCGGTTACTGACTAAAATGTCGAATGGAGATATATGGGTAGGAACGCGTAGAGGTGGATTGTATAATTATGATTCGCATCTGAAAACTAAGATAGATAATCATTATTTGCCCTATAATATTTATGCGATTTCAGAAGATAGTCAGGAGAATGTATGGATAGGAACCCGGGGAGACGGACTAAAAATAGGAGATACGTGGTATAAAACGGATCCGTCTAATCCTTTTGCCTTATCTCATTCTAATATTTATTCCATTCTTCGTGATAAGAAAGATCGTATGTGGGTGGGGACATTTGGAGGAGGACTGGATCTGGCAGAATCAACGGAAAAAGGACAATATAAGTTCCGTCGTTTTTTTCAAGGAAAGAAGTATGGCTTACGGATAGTCAGAGTAATGGCAGAAGATGAGAAAGGGATGATATGGATGGGCACAAGTGAAGGTATCTGCATATTCCACCCTGACTCATTGATTGCTAATGAAGATAACTATCATTTGTTCAGCTACACCGATGGCAATTTTTGCAGCAATGAGATTCGTTGCCTGTTTCGTGATAGCAAAGGGCGCATGTGGGTAGGAACTTCGGGTGCTGGGCTGAATCTATGCGAACTGTCAGACGACTGTCAGTCTTTGAAATATACACATTATGGAATAGCGGAAGGACTGGTTAATAATATGGTGCAATCTATTTTAGAAGATCATTCGGGACAATTATGGATTGCTACGGAGTATGGAATTTCAAGGTTCAATCCCAACAGCCATTCTTTCGAGAATTATTTCTTCTCATCTTATACATTAGGAAATGTATATAGCGAGAACAGTGCGTGTATGGGTGCAGACGGTAAACTGATTTTTGGAACAAATTACGGATTGGCGATTATTGACCCGAAGAAGATTCCAACAGAGAGATTGCTTTCTCCTATTGTTATCACAGGATTGTCCGTTAATGGAATTCAGGTGAAGCCTAATATGCCGGGGTCTCCTTTGCAAGAATCTTTAGCCTATTCGGATAAGATTACATTGAAATATTTCCAGAATTCTTTTATGCTTGATTTTTCTACTCTCGATTATTCGGATAATGGTCAAATCAAGTATATGTATTGGCTGGAAAACTATGACAAGGGATGGAATGTTCCGTCTTCTTTAAGTTTTGCCACTTATAAATATCTGGAGCCGGGCAGTTACATTTTTCATGTGAAATATTGTGATGGTGCCGGTATTTGGAATGATACCGAAACAACCTTGAAGATTGTTATTGTGCCTCCGTTTTGGAAAACAAATTGGGCTATGCTCGGATATTTCATCCTGATATTAATAGCTTTGTACTTTACATATCGTATCATTTTTAATTTCAATAGGTTGCGCAACCGCATCAATGTTGAAAAACAACTGACAGAGTATAAACTGGTATTTTTCACAAATATCTCTCATGAATTCCGTACTCCGCTTACATTGATCCAAGGAGCATTGGAGAAAATGTACCGGACGGATGATATTCCACAAGCCTTATTGCATCCGTTGAAAGTCATGGATAAAAGTACACAACGTATGTTGAGGCTGATTAATCAGTTGCTGGAGTTCAGAAAAATGCAGAACAACAAGTTGGCTCTTTCTCTGCAGGAAACTGATGTAGTTGCTTTCCTGTACGAAATATATTTAAGTTTCAGTGACGTAGCAGAACAGAAGAAGATGGATTTCCGCTTTTTGCCGTCTGTGCCATCCTATAAAATGTTTATTGATAAAGGTAATTTGGATAAGGTGGTGTATAACTTACTTTCAAATGCTTTTAAGTATACTCCTTCGGGTGGGACAATTCTGTTTTCTGTGAATGTGGATGAGGCGAAGAAGTGTTTATACATTCAGGTAGCGGATACCGGAGTAGGTATTCCTAAAGAAAAGCAGGGAGAATTGTTTAAACGTTTCATGCAAAGTAGCTTCTCCGGGGATAGCATTGGAGTAGGGCTGCATTTGAGCCATGAATTGGTGCAGGTGCATAAGGGAACGATTGAATATAAAGATAATGAAGGGGGAGGTTCTGTATTTACGGTATGTATTCCGACTGATAAAACTGTTTATTCGGAAAAAGACTTCCTGATTCCCGGCAATGTCTTGCTGGAAGAAGCGAATATGCAGACTCACCATTTGCAGGAGCTTTCTGAAGAATGTCAGGAACATGAAAAGACGGTAACTGCGTCTAAAAAGCATAAAATATTAGTTATCGAAGATGATAATGATATTCGTGGGTTCTTGCAGGAGGAGCTTAGTGCTTATTTTGAAGTGGAAGTGGCTGCGGATGGAATATCCGGATTTGAAAAGGCATGCAACTATGACGCAGACTTGATTATCTGCGATGTATTGATGCCCGGGATGACCGGTTTCGAAGTGACAAAGAAACTGAAAATTGAATTTGCGACAAGTCATATTCCTATTATTCTGCTGACTGCCTTGACTTCACCGGATAAGCACCTGGAAGGACTTGAAGCGGGAGCGGATGTTTATGTTGCAAAGCCATTTAGTTTCAAACTTTTGCTTGCGCAAGTGTTCCGGCTGATAGAGCAATGCGAAAAGTTGCGGAAGAAATTTTCCAGTGAACCGGGGGTAGTACGTCCTGCTTTATGTAACACGGACCGGGATAAGGAGTTTGCGGATCAGTTGGTGGCTGTGGTGGAAAAGATTTATTCTCAATACAACATTTCTATTGATGAATTTGCGCAGATGATGGGGATGGGACGAACTGTATTTTATAAGAAATTACGGGGAGTGACCGGATACTCACCGAATGAATATTTGCGTGTTGTACGAATGAAGAAGGCTGCCGAACTGTTTTTGACCGAAAGGAATCTGACTGTTGCGGAAGTTTCTTATAAAGTGGGTATTAACGATCCTCTTTATTTCAGTAAATGTTTTAAAGCGCAGTTTGGAGTATCTCCTTCGGCTTACCAGAAAGGGGAGAGAAGTAAAACGTAGTTATATATTTACCTTGAATCCGGTTTGTGAAGGATAGACCGGATTCAAGATAAGTATGTTTATCAGTTACATATTGAGGTCTAACTTATAGATTTCACTTCCGGCAAGAAGGAAACATCCTGTTCCGAAATCCTCAAAATCAGGAACTTTGTCGTATGTGACGGGCTGACTGTCTTTCGGTTCTTTGCCGGTTCCCTGTACATAACCAAGAAAACCATTCGGATGAACTGCATCCTTCACCATAGCATTCCATGCTTTTATGATTACAGGCAGATAGGTCTTTTTATCTAATAGACCGTTGCGTATGCCCCAAGCCATACCATATACAAAAAGAGCTGTGCCGGAAGTCTCTTTGCCTCCGAAGTTTGACGGATCGTGGAGGCTGACATTCCAAAAGCCATCTTCACGTTGGCATTGTTTCAGTGCTTTGCTCATGGTTAGAAAATCATTGATGTAATCTTGGCGATGTTTTTCATCAGATGGAATTTCATTCATTACCCGTACTAAAGCGGCATATACCCATCCGTTACCGCGGCTCCAATAACAGTTTTTACCATTCGGCTCTTTGTATGGAGGGTCGAAATTATGGTCTCTCCACCACAAACCTTCTTTGACATTGAACATTCCGTTCTCTCCGTGTTTATTACGGGTATATTCGTACATATCCCACATTTTGTCGAAGTACTTCTGTTCGCCTGTAAGTTTCCCCATTTTGGCAAATATAGGCATCCCCATCTGGATAGCATCTATCCACCACCAGTCGTTTATTTGTGGAGTATTGACCAGCATATCCATATTGGCTTTCGTTTTCCGTATTTTTTCAGGATCGGGGCAAATGTTGTATAAATCGAGATAGATTTGGCTGGCGCAGTAATTATCTGCATTACGGGTGGTTGTCCCACGGTGGAAGCCCCATTGGTGGTAATCCGCCCATTCTTTGGCATAGAGATAATATTCGTCTGCGGGATAGATGGAGTAGAGTGCCATTAAGCCTTCGTAATATACGCTTCGTGTCCAGATATTACTGGGGCGAACTACTTTTTTCACAAAGGAAGGAGTGCGATAGTTGGCATATTTCTTCATGAAATAGTCGTTCACATGAAGAGTTACTTTCAGAATTTCTTTTTTATCGGGAACTGTCTGTGCTTTTATGTTCCCGTAACTCAATATTACTCCTGCAAAAAATAGTATAAGATGCTTTTTCATTTTATAATAAATTAGATTACTATTGTTCTTAGATTTAGGCACACAAAGGTGAGCCTTTCTTTACCTGTTGCAAAGAAAATGCATTGTAAGGAAAGTGATATTGAAATTTGTACGGAAAATATGTAATATTAGACTTTATTCTTTATTCATATTAGTCATGGATAAGAACCAAGTATGAATAATTAGCAAGAGCGATTTTTTTGTAAGTCATATTGTTGTATTGATATTTATTGTATATTTGTAGAAGAGTAAGGGGAGACGAATATGAAAAGTCATACAAATAAAATATTAGAGTCTATTAAGCAGGCATTGACAGAGCATTTACCAAAAGGTGGCAAGGCTTTGTTGTTTGGTTCTCAAGCTCGTGGGGATGCACGGATTGATTCTGATTGGGATATTTTGATTATCTTAGATAAAGAAAAATTGGAGCCTGAAGATTATGATAAGGTAAGCTTTCCCTTAACTATGTTGGGATGGGACTTGGGAGCGCGAATTAATCCGATTATGTATACGATGAAAGAATGGGCTGCAAGTTGTATTACACCATTTTATAAAAATGTAGAGCAGGAAGGAATTGAATTAGTATGAAATTGACAGATGAAGAACGTAATTCTTTGGTGATATTACAGTTGGAGAAAGCTAAAGTATTTTTGAAACAAGCAGATGAGATGTTTGATCTGAAGTATTGGGATATTGCTTCCAATAGATATTATTATGCCTGTTTTCATGCTGTTCAGGCTTTATTAATACAAAATGGATTATCATGTAAAACCCATGATGGGTTGATAGCTTGCTTTGGCTTGAATTTTATAAAAACAGGCAAAATTAGTGCACGTTTGGGAAGTTTTTTGGCGCGTATGGAACAATTACGGCAAAAAGGGGATTATAATTGCATTTATTCAATATCGGAGGATGAAATCAGTACGATAAAAGCTCCGGCAAGAGAACTTATTGAGACTATTGAAGTTTTACTTGCCGAATCATAATTATTCTTGTAAGGATATCATCGTTAAAAGACCATTTTTTTTATTTTTTCGGCCACATCTGTCATATATGCCGGATTAAATTCTTCTAGTTCCGTGCGTGGTCGGAATCCCCATGTCACTCCGCAAGCGGTTACACCGGCATTGGCTGCTGTTTGCATGTCTACACCGGAATCACCTACATAAAGAACATCTTCTTTTCGTACATCGGCAAGTTTTAATATATCAAAAACGATTGTTGGATCAGGTTTGACATTTACTCCTTCCCGTTGGCCGAAAACGGCAGTGAAATGAATTTCCGGAAAGTAGTGGGCAACCAGTTTCTCGGTAGCGGCCTGATATTTGTTGGAGGCTACGGCAATCTGAATGCCTGCGGATTGCAGATAAGACAATAACGCTGAAATACCCGGGTAAGGACGACTATCGTCTGCATTGTGAATATCATAATAAGGAATAAACTCTTTTCTTACCCGGAGCACATTCTCTTCTGTCTTTTCTCCTTCGGGTAATGCACGTTCAAAGAGTTTGTTGATACCATTTCCTACCATGAAGTTATACTTTTCTACATCGTGTGTGGGGTATCCTAATTTATTCAAAGCATAATTAGTGCTATGGGCAAGGTCGGCGATGGTATTTAGCAATGTTCCATCCAGATCGAATATAACTAGTTTCTTCATTGTTTTGGTTTATTGTTTATCCTATATAGACTATCTTTTAGATGCAAAGGTAGAAATAAAAAATGGATTAGATGTCTATAAAATGAAACAGTTGTGCCAAGACGTTGGCACAACTGTTAACTATGCTTGTTCAGAATAAAGCTACTTAGGGATATTCCTAAAATAATAAAATTTAAGGCAACTAATTCATTGCGAGTTAGTTGCCTTTTTTGTATCTTTAAGCATTCCCCCCAAAAAACGGTTTGACGGCCAAAACGGGGGTAATTAAAAATAAAAACACATGGTAAAGATACAAAAAATCTCAGAAATCGAACCTTGTTTAGGTTTTACCGAGTTCGATATGCTTAAAAAATATCGTCAAAGTTTTGCAACGAGTGAATTAGGTCGCCTCCATTCTCT
>NZ_GG774807.1:138342-175342 GCF_000163675.1 Bacteroides sp. D22
TATGTATGATAGAAAAGGTCGAAAGAAAAAAAGAAAGGCAGCATAATCTAACTAAAATAACAGGAAAAACAGGAGAGGTTTTAACTTCCCCTAAAAAAGACATGTACATAATGCATGGGTGGGAAGGAAAAAATAAGAATATGTAAACAATATTCTACAAAAAAGATAGAAGACTGGGAGAGTTGAACGAAAAAATCAAGAGAAAAGCTCACGTAAAGCAAAGCTTTTCTCTTGATTTTTTAGAAAGAGGAACATTTACTGAATATCCCTACTTATTTTTTAGTAATACGGAACCAGTCTACATCTGCCCATCCTCCGTCGTTAGTAACGATAGCGGGGCGTGTGCAGAACATACCGACCTTAGCACCGATCCATTGTCCTTCTCTTGTCTGGAAAGGATTGCCTAGTGGATGATACTTCTTTCCGTCGAGGCTATAGCTGAAGTTGCACATCACAATGAGGTCATGTCCGCCTTCGCTACCCTTGATTTTCTTGCCATCACAACTGAAACGAACTTTCAGGTAAACCGTATTTTGAGAAAGATCGACAGAAGCATTTGCCTGTTCCGGTTTTCCTTTATCCGCTCTTTTACATTCAACTTGAGATAAGACTAGACCTTTATCAGTATTTTCCAGAATGATTCCGGCATAATCCCTGCCCATAACAACAAGTCCGGTGCGTTCACCTTTAAGTTTAGGATTAGGGCTGAACGTAAGTTTCATTGTTGCAGTGAAATTATCAGAAGGAGTTTTCTGCAAGAGCAGGTTGGCTACATCCCACAGATTCTTATATTCTTTTAAAACCGGGTAAGAATATAATCTCACATAACTCTTGTCACCTGCATAATAGGCCCATTTCTCATTGATGTTAGCGTGCCATTGCCATTGTGGAGAAAGTGTATATCCGTCGAATTCGTCACTTTCTTGTGGAGTGCAGATAGGATATGTCTTACCTACATTCGGCTTCTTGTAAGTCAAAACAGGTTCGCCGCAGCCGTCACCGTCTTTATCGATACCGATAACAGGCCAGTCGTTCACCCATTTCATGGGTTGGAGATGCATAATACGTCCGTAAGCACCGACATCCTGAAAGTGGAGGAACCAGTCTTCTCCGGTAGGAGTATCTACCCATGCACCCTGGTGAGGGCCATTGACAGGGGAGTTACTTTGCGCAAGTACTGTTTTCCATTCATAAGGACCGTAGATGTTTTTAGAACGTAGTACAACCTGCCAGCCTGTCGGTACACCACCGGCCGGATGGAAGATATAATAATAGTCGTTTCTCTTATACATTTTAGGACCTTCACAAGTCTGATGTGCTTCGTGACCGTCGAAGATAATACGAGAAGGAGTGATCGCTGTATTTGCTTCCGCATTCAGTTCGCAGATAGTGATTACACTTTTCAGTCCGGCACGGCTTCCTGCGTATGCGTGTACCATATATACTTTCCCGTCTTCATCCCAAAACGGACAAGTGTCAATGATGCCTTTTCCCGCTTTCACCAAGACCGGTTCGCTCCACGGACCTTTCGGATCTTTGGCTTTCACCATAAAAGCTCCCTGATCGGGATCTCCCCAAAAGATATAGAACTCACCGTTGTGGTGACGGATAGCCGGAGCCCAGACACGATTACCGTGTTCCGGCCGTTCCGGAGTTTCGATAGGAGGGAGGGCATTGGGAACTGCAGCACCGATGATTGTCCAGTTGACTAAATCTTTGGAATGAAGGATTTGCAATCCCGGCAAGCAGTTGAAACTGGATGAAGTCATATAGAAATCATCCCCTACGCGACAAGCGTCCGGATCGGAGTAGTCGGCATAAAGTACCGGATTTTTGTATTTACCGTTTCCGAGGTCGGAAACCCATACTTCAGATACATAGTTCTTCTGTGCTACTGCGGTGAAAACCGTTAATAAGCAAAAGGCTAAAGTCTGTGTCAATCGTTTCATGTTATAGATAGATTATTTATAGATATGATTCGTTGGTTTTATCTGATGGCAAAGGTAAATAAAAAGACTCTGCACAAGGAGGAATATTTGTGCAGAGTCATAGAAAAATTGGTAGAAACCTCGTAATTTTTGTTTAGTTGTATTTGTTTCTACCCTATTTATTGGTGCGGTTATCTTTTATTTTCACTGTCACCGGATGAGCCAGCTCTTCTTTCCATTCGCGGAGATGAGCAAACCATGCTTCCGGTGTCTTATATCCGAATGTCTCTTTCATCGAAGTGAAAGTGGTGTGATACTGGAAATATTTATTTCCCGGAGCGGTAATGGTATAAAGGAAATTGGCTTTATCCTTTTCTTCCGATTTCACATAACGTTGAGGGATACAAGTGCCCAGTCCTACAGTTTCTTTGGCATATTTCACGGTGTCGTTGACCGGCCAGTCTGTTCCCCAACTTCCTACGAGCCCTTTATGATCGGAGAAAGACTTGGAAGTACCTACGATGTCTTGCACACCTGTGCAGAAAACTTCTTTATTGAGTGGTTCGTCAAAGAATGTTTCGATATGAAGATCGCGATGTCCGGCATAAAGCGTGTAGCGTGTCATCATATCCAGTTCCTGATCCTGATATTTCCATCCGGTCACTTCAATTTCTGCAATCACCCGCACCGGTCCATAAGAGATGATACGTTCTGTGCGAGTGTCCACTGGAGTGATATGCGTTGCTTTTTGTCCGTCCCAACCTTTCAATGCGCCCGGTCCGCAGCTGTCGAACACACGAAGTACGTCATCTCCGAATCCTTTAGCTAACTGTTCATCCGTCGGGTAGAACTGCGATTCTTTGATCTCCAGTCCTTTGTTGAACTTGCCGTAAATATCCGGTGTCTGTTTCTCATTGAAATAAAGACGATAGCCCACCAGCTCCGATTCCAGAACCGGACCGTGCGGACGTACCATGCTGTATATATTGCTGGTGCCGGGAACGCTGATAGCCTGTACCCGTTGATGTTTGCCTTTCCGGTGGTCTACTATAAACATATCGGCATAAACCCGTTCCGGATAAGTCTTTGCACTTTTCTCGGAAGAGAGTGTAACCTGGAATATTTTTCTACCGTGAGCAGGGAGGTCGGTCACAAAGACCAGTTCGTCCATCTTGCGGTCTCTGTTCAAATCGTCCAGCTGCGAAGGTATTTCCTTTGTTCCTTCCATGACAACAGCGGATTTAACTTTGAAGCCGGCGTGCAACTCATGCAGGTTGATAACAACCGGAGCATCTGCTTTGGCCTGATTCCAGTTGTTTTGTACTTCAATTGTGATGGTTTTCTCCTGTTTCTGCGCCTGGGCAGACAGACTGAAAACTCCTAAAAGGAAAGTAAAAATAAAAAGATTCTTCTTCATGATTTTCTAAGGCTGAAATTATACGTCGTATTTCTCCTTGCAAAAGTAACAGAAAAAATAGCAGACTGTCTATCTTTTGAAAAGATTATAGTCTGCTATTTGAGCTTTTTACTCTATATAATGATATTGTGGTTTTCTTTTTGCAGTGAACTTTATTTGAGGCTTAAAATTTCTTCTTTCGCTCCCAATTCTTCATAAACCTTTCCGTCTACGGTCAGATTCTTAGCATTTTTGACGTTTAATATATTGTTACCTTTGGATGATTCTACATATACATTTTCCAAAGTAACTCCGTCAACCTGGCTGATAACAACTCCGTCCGTAGCTTCTGTCATCACGACATTCTTAACGGTAATATTGCTGATCGGCATTTCCGGCAAACCATTGAAGAACATGGCACGTCCCGAACCTCTACAAACAATATTAGAGATATGAATATTGCGGAAAGCGGGTGTTTCTTCTGTTACCGGAGGAATACTTGTTTTCATGCGGTTCAGCAAATCCTCTTCCGATTCTTCGCCGGCACCTTTTCCACCGTAGAACAGGTCGAACAACAACGGTTCGTTCGGAATATTAATCATGTTGATATTATTAATGTAGATGTTTTCTACCACACCGCCACGTCCGCGAGTGCTCTTGAAGCGCAAACCTACGTCTGTGCCCATAAATGTGCAGTCTTCTACATAGATGTTCTTCACGCCACCCGACATTTCACTACCTACTACGAATCCACCGTGTCCGTGCAGTACCGTATTATTTTTAACGATAACGTTCTGGCAAGGTTCACCGCGACGGCGGCCGTCTTCATCTTTACCGGATTTGATACAGATAGCATCATCTCCCGCATCGAATACACTATTAATAATGAGCGCGTTCTTGCAAGATTCCAGGTCGATGGCGTCACCATTCTGGGAATACCACGGATTGATGACCATGATATTATTTACTGTGAAATCTTCGCAGGACAAGGGGTGCAGACACCAGCTTGGTGAGTTTTTGAAAGTAACACCTTCCAACAGTACTTTCTTGCTTTTGACGATGCTTAACAACACCGGGCGCAACCACGGACGGATTTCAGCCCATTCTTCGTCTGTATTGATACCTTCGGGTACATTGAAATCTTTACAAGCCATTGCACCTTTCAGTGAACCGGCCGTGGGGTACCATATCTCTTGTTTTTCATCAAGAACACCTCCCGAGCTTACTAGTTTTTTCCATTGTGAAGCAGTCAGTTTGCCTTTTTTTACCGGACGCCAGCAGTCGCCGTTTCCGTCAAATGTGCCGTATCCTGTGATAGCGATGTTCTCTGCATTGCGTGCGGAAATAGGCGATTGGCAACGACGGGTTTCCAATCCTTCAAAAGAAGTGGCAATGATAGGATATGCCTCAAAATCACCGGTGAAGAGCACCAATGCATTCTGTTCCGTATATAAATTCACGTTGCTCAACAGTTCGATAGGCCCTGTCAACCAGATACCTTCCGGGATAATCACTTTACCCCCTCCGCGTTGATTTACCTCTTTAATAGCATCGTTGATTGCTTTGGTATTCAGATACAGACCATCGCCTTTGGCTCCGAATTTCTCAATGTTTACCTCGTAAGCAGGAAAAACCGGTTGCTGTACTTTGGGCATTTCAAAAGGTAGATTCTGGTAGAGAGCGTCACTGATGGAGCTTTCTTTTACGGCAGTCTCGCTTTGTTTACATCCTGATGAGATAAACGGTAAACAGCATAGGGCCATCCAGAAGAGTCTTTTTGTCAATGTGTTCATTTAGTAACTTATTTCTATAGGGTTATACATCTATTGTTTTTCTTGGTAGTTGGGTGATGATTAATGAGGGTGATTTCATAATCCTTATGTCCTTCCGCAGGCGATCTGTCGCAGGCAGCCTGCAGGAGAGGAATAAGACAAATTCATGTTAACCTAATTCTAACCTTAAATAAATATTATGAAAAAACCTCTTAATTATCGATTGCAAAGATAGGTGGCAAACCCCAAGAGGATGTGGACTAATTGATAGAATACGTGTATTTTTTGTCATTTCTGTCTATTATTTGCACACTTCTCGTGTTTTTATGCAGAAAGTTCCTATCTTTGCACAAAATTTAACTATTAAAAGATATGAGTTATAACTTGTTGAAAGGAAAAAGAGGTATTATCTTCGGTGCTTTGAACGATCAGTCTATTGCCTGGAAAGTAGCAGAGCGTGCCGTAGAAGAAGGTGCAACTATTACATTATCAAATACTCCGATGGCTATCCGTATGGGAGAAGTCGACGCTTTGGCCCAGAAATTAAATTGCCAGGTTATTCCGGCAGATGCCACCAGCGTAGAAGATTTGCAAAATGTATTCAAGACCTCCATGGATATACTGGGTGGACAAATTGATTTTGTACTCCACTCTATCGGTATGTCTCCCAACGTGCGCAAGAAACGTACTTACGATGACCTTGACTATGGAATGTTGGATAAGACATTGGATATTTCAGCTGTTTCATTCCACAAAATGATTCAGTCGGCCAAGAAACTGAATGCTATTGCTGATTATGGTTCTATCGTTGCTTTGAGCTACGTAGCCGCACAGCGTACTTTCTATGGCTATAATGATATGGCAGATGCAAAGGCTTTGTTGGAGTCTATTGCTCGCAGCTTCGGTTACATTTATGGACGCGAACATAGCGTACGGGTGAACACGATTTCACAGTCGCCTACATTTACTACTGCCGGTTCGGGCGTGAAGGGTATGGACAAACTGTTCGACTTCTCCAACCGTATGTCTCCGCTCGGAAATGCAACGGCTGACGAATGTGCCGATTATTGCATCGTGATGTTCTCCGATCTTACCCGTAAGGTGACTATGCAGAACTTATTCCATGACGGTGGATTCTCCAGCGTAGGTATGAGTCTTCGTGCCATGGCTACTTACGAGAAAGGACTCGATGAGTACATGGACGAAAATGGTAACATCATTTACGGATAAAAGATTATGAAACTACGGATCTCTCTTCTTATTATATTAATGAGTATGCTTTTCACCTCCTGCGGGATAAGCACAGGAAAGGGTACGGAGCAGAAGGAAGAGGAGATTTCTGTTCTAAGATATGATAAGCTGTTGAGCGAATACGTTCGCTCCAACAGCTTTTCTGCTATGCAGAAGTTGACGATGGACTACCGTATGCCGACGAAAATCCTGATTGAGGATGTATTGTCTATCGGTACGGTGAAAGATGATACCATTTCGCAACGTCTGCAGAAATTCTATTCGGATACAACTTTAGTCCGTTTGCTTAGCGATGTAGAAGCAAAGTACCCTAATCTGGATGAGGTGGAAAAAGGACTTAACAAAGGATTCCGGAAACTGAAGAAGGAAGTGCCTGATACAAAAGTGCCGTTTATCTATTCGCAAGTGTCTGCCTTCAACGAATCTATTATTTTGGTGGATTCTTTATTAGGGATCAGTCTTGATAAATATATGGGGGAAGATTATCCTCTTTATAAGCGTTTCTATTACGATTATCAATGTCGCTCGATGCGTCCGGAACGGATTGTGCCGGATTGTTTTGCTTTTTATCTTTTGAGCCGTTACGGAATGAACTATCATGAGGGTACTTGTTTGATTGACTTGATGATGCACTCCGGAAAAATCAACTACGTCGTGCAAAACTTATTAGGATATAGTGATATCGGCGAAGCGATGGGATATTCCAAGGAGGAAAACGACTGGTGTAAGGAGAATGAAAAGGAGATATGGAATTATATCTGTACCAACGATCATCTGCATGCACGCGACCCGATGGTGATCCGCTATTATATGAAGCCTGCCCCTGCTGTCGATATGTTGGGTGCTCAAGCTCCGGCATTAATCGGAACATGGATGGGAGCAAGAATCATCGCTTCTTATATGAAAAAGCATAAGGACATGAAACTGAAAGATCTCCTGGAGTTTACTGATTATCATGTGATGTTAAGTGAATCCAACTATCTGGCTTCCTAAACTGTTGCATTTTTCAATTTTTAATTAGCGTCGCTCAAAACCTTATTTGATTTTTAATATTAAAGTATAGTCTTAATTCTCAATTTAAAAAGTGGAAACTGCCCTCTATTTGTTGCCCGTGACGTTAGGTGATACGTCTATTGAAAAGGTATTGCCTTCTTATAATAAGGAGATCATTTCTGGTATCCGGTATTTTATAGTCGAAGATGTTCGTTCTGCCCGGCGTTTCCTGAAAAAGGTGGACCGGGAGATTGATATTGATGCATTGACATTTTACCCGTTGAACAAGCATACTTCTCCTGATGATATTTCCGGTTATCTGCAACCTTTGGTGGGTGGAGCTTCAATGGGGGTTATCTCCGAAGCAGGTTGTCCGGCAGTAGCTGACCCGGGAGCGGATGTGGTTGCTATCGCACAACGTAAAAAGCTGAAAGTGGTTCCTTTGGTCGGACCTTCTTCCATTATCCTTTCCGTGATGGCTTCCGGCTTTAACGGGCAGAGTTTTGCGTTTCACGGTTATCTGCCGATTGAACCGGGAGAACGTGCCAAGAAACTAAAAGCACTGGAGCAGCGTGTGTATGCTGAAAATCAGACGCAACTTTTCATTGAGACGCCTTACCGGAATCATAAGATGGTAGAGGATATTTTGTTGAATTGCCGTCCTCAAACAAAGCTCTGTATCGCTGCCAATATTACTTGTGAAGGAGAGTATATACAGACGCGTACAGTGAAGGACTGGAAAGGACACGTGCCCGATTTATCTAAGATTCCCTGTATTTTTCTCTTATATAAATAACGCCTTTCAGGTGTTCATATTCATCTTCGAAGCAACTGCTGAAGAAGCCTTTTCCTAAGTTCTCCTCTATCTGTTTGAAACTCCACAGCTTACTGTTTTTAAAGCGGGGAGTACAAAGGATGGAATCGTCTTTGATATCGACAATGAATAGATAGATAAGACGGTTGGTCACTTCATTCTCGAAGTGATAAACGATGTTGAATTCAGGTTTGATACCTTTTTCATGAGGAAAAGCATTGTTGATTAAACGAGTGGCGCCTGCTTCCAGAGATTCTCCGTAGCGAAGATAACATTCCATGGGAATATCTACTTTCCCTCTATCCAGAATGGCTGTTGATGATCTGTCGCAAAGGAATAACATTCCGTGAGTGGATATGGCAATTCTTATCACCGGATTGATGTATGCATTTTTGTAATTAACAGCTTCTATTGCAGGTGTTTTCCCGATCACGTCTCCTTTGGTATTCACAATAGGAACATATTCCGTGTGTGACATTAAATGATTGAAGAAACGGATGGCGATCTGATTGAACAGGATACTTATCATAAAGACAGTAGGAGGTAACACTTTATAGAGTACAAACAGACTTGTCTTACTTAGTGGGTTTTGGAAAATGACGGTGATGCTGATTATAATAAAATGCAGTATTCCGAAAATCAAGGCAATGCGGGCAGATACAACGGCTGCTTCTGCTCCCTGCGCATATAAACGTTTGTTACAAGAGCCTATCTGTTTTAAGAAGTGGTTGATAAACCTTTTCTTATGCATATAAAGACTTAGCATCGGAATGAGAATACTGACTTCCAGCGTAAGTGGAAGCGCACCGGGGGGAACATAATCACCAGGAATGAGCGCTGCTACGGATAATAGTGCTAGCACTCCGGTCGCTATATAGAGGATAAAATTAGGAATTAACAATCCTTTACGTCGATAAGAAAGGTATATACCTATAATACCTATGCCTGTACCGATGTAAATAGCCGTGTCTTGCGTTATAAGTTCACACAATAAAATGGAAATAATAACGGGGATAAAACCCAGCGACATGTTAAATGCGGAAGAAAGTATTCCTTTATGAGCCATCTCTATATTTATGTTTATTTGTCGGTTCTATCTATAAAACAAATAGGGTATGTGTTTTGTTTACTAACGAATATGTTTCTCTGCATGGTAGGAGGAACGAACAAGGGGAGCGCTTTCTACGATGTTGAATCCTTTCTCTAAACCTACAGTTTTATATTCTGCAAATTGCTGCGGAGTGATGTATGCTGCAACGGGATAATGCCGGTGAGTCGGTTGAAGGTATTGGCCTATGGTAAGAATCTGGCAACCGGTTGCTAACAGATCATCCATCAATGTTTCGACTTCCTCCGGGGTCTCACCCAGTCCGACCATAATGCCGCTTTTAGATTTAACTCCCTTTCCGGAAATGTGTCTGATAACTTGCAGACTTGTATCATAATTTGCCGCACTGCGCACTAGCGGACTAATGCGGCGTACGGTTTCCATATTGTGTGAAATAATGTCGGGGCGGGCTTCGATTACCAAATCTAACAACTCCATCCTGCCTTGAAAATCAGGAATGAGCACTTCGATTGTTGTTTGTGGATTCAGTCTTTTGATTTCCCGGATGGTACGTGCCCAATGTGCTGCTCCCAAATCCGGCAGATCATCCCGGTCTACGGATGTGATGACAGCATGATCCAGTTTCATCAGTGCGATGGATTCTGCTACATGGGTAGGTTCGTTTATGTCTAGCGGGTGCGGGCGGCCGGTTTGTGTGTTGCAGAATTTGCAACTGCGCGTACAGATGTCACCACCGATCATAAAGGTGGCAGTTCCTTTTCCCCAGCATTCCCCCATATTAGGGCAACGCCCACTGCTGCATATAGTATGCAAGCAGTGGGAGTCGACAATCCGTTTGGTTTCGGTGTATCGTTCGTTGGCACCGATATTAATTTTCAGCCATTCGGGCTTACGTACTCTGTCCGTCATTATAAGTTGTTCAAGAAAAAGTTGGTCAACCGTGTGTATAGGTGTTGGCGGGTATTGCCACCGTATATTCCGTGATTGCGGTTCGTGTACACTTGCATATCAAATTGTTTTCCAAGTTGAACCAATTGTTCGGCATACTCTGCACAGTTTTGGAAGTGCACATTGTCATCTGCCATGCCATGCACCAACAACAAGTTTCCATGTAGTTTGTCAGCGCGGGTGAAGGCTGATGATTCCTTATATCCTTCCGCGTTCTCTTTCGGAGTACGCATGAAGCGTTCGGTGTAAATCGTATCATAGAAACGCCAGTCGGTGGGTGCAGCCACTGCTACTCCTGCTTTGAATACGGGAGTTCCTTCGCTCATGCTCATAAGAGTCATGTATCCGCCGTAGCTCCAGCCCCAGATTCCGATGCGATCTTTATCCACGTATGGCTGTTTGCCGAGATACAAAGCAGTCTCTACCTGATCTTTGGCTTCTTTGACTCCGATTTTCAGATAAGTGCATTTCTCGAAAGCTTCTCCACGACCTCCTGTGCCGCGACCGTCCACGCATACCACGATATAACCGAGGCTTGCCATGTATGTCTCCCAACTGATTCCCCAGGTATCTAATACCTGTTGAGAGCCCGGACCGCTATATTGATACATCAGTACCGGATATTTTTTAGATGCGGAAAAATTAACCGGTTTCATCATCCAGCCGTTCAACTTCACGCCATCTGTGGTTTGGAAAGTGAAGAACTCTTTTTGTGGCACAGCATATCCGGACAATGTTTGTTTCAATCCGTCATTGGTAATAAGCGTTTTGAGTGTTTTGCCCGAATTATCATTCAGTGTAACCAGCATCGGAGTATTCAAGTTGGAGAACTTGTTCATGTAATACTTCATCGATTTGCTGAAGAGCGGTGTATTGGTTCCTACCTGTTGGGATAGTTTGAGCTTCTTGCCCTTCTTGTCTATTTTATAGACAGCTTTGCGCAGAGGGCTTTCTTCATTGCTGGTATAATAGAAAGAACCGTCTTCTTCATCATATCCCAGAAAATCTTTCACCTCAAACTTACCGTTAGTAACCTTTTTAATCAGATTCCCCCCCATGCTATACCAATAGAGGTGACTGTAACCGTCACGTTCGCTAAGCAGGCTGAAGTATTCCGGATAGAACTGGATATTATCGAAAATATTCTCCTTGATATAATAAGGAGACTCATCGCGAAGCATTAGTTTGCAAAGTGTGGAACGAGGATCGGCAAAGTAAAGATCAAAACGGTCTTGATGGCGGTTCAATGTCATGATAGCCAATTTATTGGCATCCTTTGTGAAACGGATACGCGGAATGTATCCATCTGCATCCAATGGGAGTTTCATTGTACGGGTGACATGTGATTTGATGTCATACGTACGTACCTCTACTTTCGAATTCGGATATCCGGCTTTTGGATACTTATATGTATATTCGCCCGGATAATCTTTTAAAGCATCAATGCGGGGTGCTTGTCCGGCAAATACCGGGAAAGAATAGGAGGGAACTTCCGACTCGTCGAAACGGATAAAAGCAATCAGCGTATTGTCGGCGCTGAATTCCAAAGCACGGTCGAAGCTGAACTCTTCTTCATACACCCAGTCAGGAATACCGTTGATTACCGAATTCTGTTTGCCATCTTCTGTGACCTGGCTTTCGCTGTTGCCGTAAAGCAACTTAACAAGAAATATGTTATTGTTGCGTACAAATGCAATCATGGTACCGTCCGGAGAAAAGACGGGGACCTGTTGAGGTCCACCGTCAGACAGCCGTTCAATAATGTTGTTTGTCGTAACGCCCTTATCATTTCGTTTCAAAGGGTAAATGTAATGTACAGCTGTGTATGAATGCCTGTAAATAGGTGTTGTTTTAGTAGCAATCAGCAATTTCTGACCGTCGGGCGAGAATTGGTAACTGTCGAAGTTCTTGAAGTCACATTCGCGTGTGGTATTTACATCGAAAATCACTTCTACTTTCTCGCCTGTCTTGAAAGAGTATTTAATGATTTGCGTGCCGTCAGCGTTCATCTGTGTGTAGTGTTCGCCATCAGGCATAGGGATTACTCCCTGAATATTTTCCGGGCGGAAACGTCCGGAAGTAATATCTTTTAAATCGAGTGCCTTTTGTCCTTGTGCCATTCCGGTCAGACAGAGAAGGCAGAGTAATAAAGTGATGCTGATCTTTTTCATCTGCGTTTATAATCGGTTTTGGTTTTAATTCGTACTTGCAAAAGTAACAATAAACTTAGATTCAACAAAGCCTGACCGATTTTTATATAGATTTGATAAGGATTATTGGGTGAGATTCAATATCTTTGTGAAAAGGACTTTAAACATTACCACTATGAATTCAAAAAGAAAAGACTTGCAATATGCTTCTGTCTTCTTATTGGCCGTGGCATTGACGTTCCTGATGGGGAAGGGTGATAATCTGTGGTTGGTGTCATGGGGTGACTTGATACCGAGTTTGTTTGTACTATTCATAGCAGGTGATTGTTTACATAGTTCCCTGCTTCGTATCAAACGTGGCGAAGAGGAGGGAGGAGCCCGGTGGAGTACTTGTTTCACTTTTCTGGTATTCAGCATTATTTTTATGGGCGACTTGTTCTTTATCGGCAACTTTATTGTCAATAAACTGTGGAGCTAAAAGAGATGTAATAAAACTGTTTCACAGGTGTTTAATAGTAGATTCTTCGTCTTAACTATAACCTTTAGTTTACTTTAACTAGATAAATTAGTTTATGAACTAAAACTTTTCGTTATTTGCAGCAAACAAAGTTGCAGATATGAAAGGATTAACAGCAAAAGAAGAAGAAATCATGGGCTTTTTCTGGGAAAAGGGTCCCTTGTTCGTGAAGGAAATGTTGGCTTTCTATGAAGATCCCAAGCCACATTTCAATACATTATCTACGATTGTGCGTGGGTTGGAAGAAAAAGGTTTTCTAGCTCATTATACTTTCGGAAATACCTATCAATATTATCCCGTAGTCAGTGAAGAAGAGTTTCGTAAAGGAACGCTGCGGAATGTGATTAGTAAGTATTTTAATAATTCTTACCTGAATGCCGTTTCTTCTTTAGTTAAAGAGGAAGATATTTCCTTGGATGAATTGAAACAGCTCATCGAGGAAGTGGAACAGGCTGACAAAAAACACTAATCTATTAAACGAAAATCTATGCTATGGGAGTTTTCTTCATTTATATATTAAAATCATCTGTTTGTCTTGTTCTGTTTTACCTGTTTTTCCGGTTATTACTTAGCAAGGAAACCTTTCATCGTTTCAATCGTATGGCTTTATTGGGAGTGTTGTTCTTTTCATTACTCATTCCTTGTATCAAAGTAACTACCCGGCATCAGGTTGAAGTGCAGCAGGCTGTGCTTTCCATTGAACAATTGCTATTGATGGCAGAGTTGGAGGTTACTTCTGCCAATGTCGGTGCAGTGCAGGAGACGCCGGCCATATCTTGGGTACAGATTGTTCTGTTGGTCTATCTGGCGGGTATTCTGTTTCTTGCCTGTCGCAATATCTATTCTTTGATTTGTCTCTTCCGGTTGATACATTCCGGCAAACATGAGAAGTTGGAGAAAGGGGTTACACTTGTGGTGCACAATCAGGAGATAGCTCCGTTCAGTTGGATGAAGTATATTGTCATCAGCCGGAAAGACCTGGAGGAAAACGGGAGGGAAATCCTTATTCATGAAATGGCTCATATCCACCATCGTCATTCAGTAGATTTATTGGTGGCGGATATTTGCATCTTTTTCCAATGGTTCAATCCTGGTGCATGGTTGTTGAAACAGGAGTTGCAGAACGTTCACGAATATGAAGCGGACGAGACCGTCATTAATGAGGGTGTAAACGCGAAAGAATATCAACTATTATTAATAAAAAAAGCCGTTGGCACAAGGCTCTACTCTATGGCCAACAGCTTTAATCACAGTAAACTTAAAAAACGTATCACTATGATGTTAAAAGAAAAATCGAATCCGTGGGCACGGTTGAAGTATTTGTATGTACTTCCGTTGGCAGCTATTGCAGTAACTGCTTTTGCCCGTCCTGAAATCTCTGAAAAAGTGGAAGAGATTTCTGCAGTCAAAGTTAATGATTTGGCGGAAATTGTGGAAAAAAAGAGTGAAGAAAATGTTGTTAAGGAGCTTGTTGATACTACCAAGAATAAGGTAGTAGTGGTAGGTTATCGTACAGAAAAAAAAGATTCTGTCTTAACATCCGGGAAAAAGAAGGTGGCTATTTCGGTACAAGGAATTTCCGATGAAGGAAAACCTTTGGTTATTATTAATGGGAAAGAGTCTGATCGTGAAGTAGTAAATGCTTTGAATCCTGAATGTATTGAAAGTGTGTCTGTCATAGGTCCTGAAAAAGCTATTAAGGTTTATGGAGAAAAGGCTAAGGATGGAGTGATGGATATAAAACTATATTCGGAAAAAAAGTTTGCGCCGAGAAAGATTGAAATCGAAGGCATTAATAAAACAAGGTTGGATGCATTAAATAGTGGGGCAAAGAGTTGGGGAGCTACGTTTCGTTCTGCTGATGGAGGTAAACCTTTGGTTATAATTGATGGCAAAGAGGCTACTGGTGATGATCCTTTAGCGAATATTTCTCCTGATCGTATTAGGAGTATATCTGTATTAAAAGATAAGACTGCATTGGCTGCTTATGGTGATAAGGGAAAGAATGGAGTGATTGAAGTAAATCTATTAGTGAAAGAAGAATATCAAGCCCGTCAAATTTCTATTCGTGCTATTAATGATACAGTGACTTCAACAATAAAAGTAACTACATCTGAAGAATAGCAGTAGATTTTAGATGTCTTCTGTTTCTAAATATTGTCAAAATATAATGTTATAAAGATTGACGGAGGTACGCTAGTATCTCCGTTTCTTGTTCCGGGTGGAACCATTTTATTTCTTCATCTCTTTTGAACCAGGTCATCTGTTTACGCGAATAAATGCGGGAGTTTTGCTTGATTTTGTCTATAGCAAAGGAGAGTTCCCATTCTCCGTCCAGATATTTGAACAGTTCTTTATAGCCTACTGTATTGAGTGAATTGAGGTGACGATAGGGAAGTACGGAACGTACTTCTTCCAATAATCCTTCCTCCATCATCTGGTCTACCCGGCGGTTGATACGGTCATAAAGTTCTTCCCGATCACGAGTCAGGCCGACTTTCAGTATACGGAAAGGACGCTGTTTTTTTTGTTGGGTGCGAAAAGAAGTATAAGTGCGTCCGGTCATATAGCAAATCTCCAACGCATGAATTACCCGCTTGGGATTCTTCAGATCTACAATCCGGTAATATTCCGGGTCTAACAAGCGAAGTTCTGCGCAGAGTTGTTCAAGGCCTTCCTCTTCATACTTTTGTAACATGAGTTGACGGGTTTCCGCATCAACGGTAGGAATATCGTCAATTCCCTTACAGATAGCGTCTACATACATCATTGAGCCACCAGTGAGAATCACGACTTCGTGTTGCGTGAATAATTTCTCCAGAATTTCCAGTGCTTCTGTTTCGTATTGGGCAGCGCTGTAATAGTCTGTGAGGTGGAGCGTGCCGACCAGTTGATGGGGGACACGTTTAAGTTGATCGGGAGTCGGAGCTGCCGTACCTATTTTTAATTCGGCATAAAGCTGTCTCGAATCGGCAGATACAATGCTTGTCTGAAATGTTTCTGCCAAGCGCAGGCTCAACTCCGTTTTCCCCACACCTGTAGGACCTATAAGAACAATGAGAGTAGGCATAGATTTTTAAGTATTAAGTATAGAAGTATTAAGTATTAAAGCGTACGGGACTAAAAAAATATTAGGTATTAACTGCCTGACACTACATAGCAATTAATACCTAATACTTGATATTTAATACTTAAAATTTTTCTTCTTCGTATGGGCTGCTAGTGTCACCACCTATGTCAAATCCTTCCTGATCGAAATCTTCCATGTCGAAGTCCTGGTCTCCATAGAAGTTTTCATCCAGATCAAGAGAACCTCCCGCAGCGGTCATTTCTTCAAAATCTACCGTTTGTTTAGGAGCATCTCCTGATTTCTTGGTACATTTGGCACCATTCATATCTTTTCCGGTGATAATTTCGGATAGTTCGATGAAGAAACAACGTTCTGTTATGTAATCGAATACATATAGCAGTTTCTGTTTTTCGTCTTCTACCAGTTCACTGATAGCAGTGTCTTTCATTACCCAGCTATCTATTTCCGGATTGTCGTCCATTTCTTCTAAGGTTACTTCTTTTCCTTTTTCCCAGTCGTCATCGCAGATAAAGAAAGAAGTCATCTGGTCGTTTGCGTACCCTACTGATTTCAGTATTGCTTCATGGAAGTCATAAAAAGTTGCTTCCGGATCAATTTGTATTTCTCTGACAAAATCGTCAACTTCATCAGATATGATAGTAAATCTGTATATCATAATATGACTATTTTGAACTGTTTATTTAATAATACCACGTTCTGAATTACGGATAAAATTGACTATATAGTCAATCTCCGGGCTCTTTTCGAATTCATCTTCTATTTTTTTCAATGCTTCTGTCGTGTTCAAACCACTTTGGTAGATGATACGATATGCATTGTGAATACTTTCGATCACTTCATTGGAGAAGCCACGACGGCGCAAGCCGATGACATTGATTCCGCTAAAAGCGATCGGTTCACGTCCTGCAATGATGTAAGGAGGAATATCTTTACTGAAACGGCATCCGCCCTGAATCATTACATGACTGCCTACATGACAGAATTGATGCATCAATACATTGGCGCTGACAATCGCGTTATCATCAATGACGATTTCGCCTGCCATCTTGGTAGAGTTACCGATGATACATCCGTTACCAACCAATGCGTCGTGTGCTACGTGTACACCTTCCATCAATAAATTGTTATTTCCCACAATCGTGCGCCCTTTAGCTGCCGTACCACGGTTGATTGTTACATTTTCACGAATCAGATTATTATCTCCGATTTCGGCTGTCGATTCTTCACCGCGAAACTTGAGGTCCTGCGGAATGGCTCCGATAACGGCACCCGGAAAAATCGTGTTTCCGTTACCAATACGTGAACCGTATAAAATATTGGCGTTAGCCATAATTTTATTGTTGTCGCCGATAACTACGTTCTTATCTATAAATACAAAAGGCGCAATTTCTACATTTTCTCCGATCTTAGCTTCGGGATGGATATACGCTAAAGGACTTATCATGCTTTTAAATATCAATTATTACTTATTTTTTACTATTTGTGCCATGAATTCTGCTTCGCAAACAACTTTCTCGCCGACAAACGCATATCCTTTCATGGTAGAAATGCCACGGCGGATAGGTGCCAGCAGTTCTACACGAAAGATGATTGTATCTCCCGGCACTACTTTCTGACGGAATTTCACTCCATCTATTTTCATGAAATAGGTAGAATAACGTTCAGGATCATCTACGGAATTCAAGACGAGCAAGCCTCCGACTTGTGCCATTGCTTCCACTTGAAGTACTCCCGGCATAACGGGCTCCTGTGGAAAATGTCCCTGGAAGAAAGGTTCGTTGGCTGTGATGTTTTTAATACCTACAATGTAGTTGGCACCAATTTCAATCACTTTGTCCACCAGTTGGAAAGGATAGCGGTGCGGTAACAATTCGCGGATGCGGTTTACATCCATTATCGGCTCGCGGTTACAGTCGTAACTTGGTGCCTGTATTTCGTGCAGACGGATTTCTTTCCGCATCTGGCGGGCAAATTTATTGTTGATGGTGTGTCCCGGACGGGTAGCGATGATACGGCCTTTAATCGGTTTGCCAATTAAAGCGAGGTCACCAATGACATCCAGCAGTTTGTGACGGGCACATTCATTGGGCCAAACTAACGGTTTGTGATTGATATAGCCTAACTGATCGGCATCTATGTGAGGTACTCCCATCACATCTGCCAACTTATCGAAGCTTTCCTGTGACATCTTGCGTTCGTAGATTACGATCGCATTGTCCAGGTCGCCACCTTTAATCAATCCGGCGGAGAGCAACGGCTCTATTTCACGAACAAAGACGAAAGTACGGCTGGCAGCCACTTCGTCTTTGAAATTATGCATATCTTCAAGGGTAGCAAACTGATTCGGGATAATAGTCGAATCGTAAGAAACCAGTACATTCAGACTGAAATTCTCGTCAGGTAGTACAATAATAGAAGAACCAGTCGTTTCATCCCGGAACTCAATTTTAGACTTGATAATATAAAAGTCTTTGACGGCATTTTGTTCTACTGTTCCTACACGTTCTATTTCTTGTACGTAATATTGTGCACTACCATCTAAAATAGGAAATTCCGGTCCGTTAACTTGGATCAGGCAGTTATCAATGCCCAATGCGTAAAGGGCTGCCATACCATGTTCAATGGTGCTTACTTTGACTCCATTTTTCGACAATACAGTACCACGGGTGGTTTCTGTTACATTGTCGGCTACTGCGTCGATAGTTGGTTGTCCTTCTACGTCAATGCGTTGGATTTTATATCCGTGATTGTCCGGAGCTGGATTGAATGTTACAGTGAGATCAAGTCCAGTGTGAAGACCTTTCCCGCTCAGTGAAAAGCTATCTTTCAGCGTTTTTTGTTTCAGCATTGGTTACTTATTTACTTATTTAATAGTTGTTTTAATTCTTCTATTTCTTTGCGCAAGTTACGCAGTTCTTTCTGCATATCCGGCAGGCTTCTTTGTGCAATGGATGATTTGAAATATTGCTTCAGTTCCATAGGAGGAGTTCCGATAAGCTGGCTACCGGACTTGATGTCTCCCGGCACACCTGATTGTGCGCCTAATCCAACTTTATCTCCTATTTTAGCATGTCCTGCAATACCTACCTGACCACCGATCATACACCATTCACCCACTTTGGTAGAACCGGCAATTCCGGCTTGCGCAGCCATAACGGTATGCGAACCTATTTCATCATTGTGTGCTATTTGTATCAGATTGTCTAACTTGACACCGCTGTGTACTACCGTAGCTCCCATTGTAGCACGGTCTACACACGTATTAGCACCTATATCTACTTTATCTTCCAGAATAACAATTCCGATTTGCGGAATCTTATCATATCCGTTCGGAGTGGGAGCAAAACCAAATCCGTCAGCTCCGATCACTGCACCCGAATGAAGGATACATTCATTACCTATGCGGCAGTCATGATAAACATTTACATTGGAGTAAAGCAGGCAACTGTTGCCTATCTTCACGCCGTCTCCAACGAAAGTGTGGGGGTAAATTTGAGTATTATCTCCAATCACGGTATTTTCACCGATATAGGCAAAAGCACCGATGTATACATTCTCACCAATTTTGGCGCTGGGTGCAACGAAAGCTAATGAATCTATCCCTTGTTTCTTAGGCTTGCTCATCTCATAAAGATTGAGCAATTTAGCTAGACTTTCGTATGCATTGTCTACTTTGATAAGAGTAGCTTTAATTTCGTGTTCGGGAGTGAAGTCCTTATTAACCAAGACAATGCTTGATTGTGTTTCGTAGATGTAAGGTGTATATTTGGGATTTGACAGGAAAGAAATTGCTCCGGGCATTCCCTCTTCAATTTTAGCGAATGTGTGTACCGTAGCGTTTTCGTCTCCAATGATTTCCCCTTGGATAAATGCTGCAATTTGCTTAGCCGAGAACTCCATGTCTTTTATTTAAAATTTAATTAGTTCACAAATAACGGATTTTTTTTTCAGATTTCCGTGTTATTGCATGAATATTTTATACTTATCTGTGTAATCTCTGATAGCAGAGATAGTATTTCTTTACCTTTTTGGACAATAATGAGATGTTCAGCATGTCCGATGCTTCGGCAATATTTTTGATAGTGCCGTCTTTGTAGATAATATCAATACTGTCATCTGCCGGGTCATACATATTCTTTTCGATGCTGGGGGTAGAGACAAAATAGTTCGCTTCGGAAAGGGTTATGCCTAGTTGCTGGCTGATGTGCAAAGTTAATTCTTTTTTTCTGTCCTCACTAATAGGTTCCGACGAAATTTCCACTTTAAAGATATTTCGGTTTATCATTCCCGTACTTAAAGTGGAAAGTACCTTATCTGTGTGGGTGCTCCACACTTTCAAGGCTGTCCATATATCATTGTCGTCCAGCTGGATAAAATTCTCCAGACAGTCGGGGTTGTTATAGAATTCCGTTGGATTGATATCATTGTAAAGGAAAAAACGTAATGCAGGAGATGCAAACAGTTCCACTCCTTGTGAAGCCAGTTCTTTGGCACGCAAGAGAGTACTAATCAGCATCTTTTCGTATGCCACGGACGTCTTATGCAGGTATACTTGCCAGTACATCAGGCGACGTGCCGTGAGGAAATTCTCGATAGAATAGATCCCTTTGGATTCGACAACCAGTCGGTCATCCGCTACATCAAGCATTTTGATAATTCGGGCGGAGCCGATGTTACCTTCCGTTACGCCTGTATAAAAGCTGTCGCGGCGAAGATAATCAAGCCGGTCCATATCTAACTGACCGCTTACGAGTTGATGCAGAAAGCGTTTCGGGTATTCGTCCTTGAAGATTTGAATGGCAAGACTCAGCTGGCCGTTCATCTCTTTATTCATCTGTTCCATCAACATGAGAGAAATCTCTTCGTGCGAGACTCCTTTTACAATCGTGTCTTCCAGTACATGCGAGAAAGGGCCGTGTCCTATATCATGCAACAGGATGGCAGCCTGCACGGCTTCCGCTTCACTATCAAAGATAAAATTGCCTTTGGAGGCCAGTTGGGTGATAGCTTCACTCATCAGGTGAAAAGCACCTAAGGAGTGTTGGAAGCGGGTGTGTTGCGCACCGGGGTACACAACAGATGACAATCCTACTTGCTTGATGCGGGTAAGACGCTGCAAAAGGGGATGCCGTACTATATCGTACAGTAACCCCTTTGGAATATTGATGAACCCGAATACGGGGTCGTTAATTATCTTTCTTTCGTAAGGCATTCGTTTTCTTTAGAGATCCTTTTTCCCTTTTCAGAGAATTGCTTTGAGTTGTTCAGCCATTTGTGCTTGCACTTCTTGTGCGGCGGTGCGGGCAGCTTCTGCAAATTTCTCTGTTTTATCTACGTAGATAATACCACGCGACGAGTTAACAATCAATCCGCATGTACTGTTCATACCATATTTGCAAACTTCTTCGAGTGAACCGCCTTGTGCTCCCACGCCTGGTACGAGAAGGAAATGGTTCGGGACAATCTTGCGGATGTCCTCAAAAGCACGTCCTTGAGTAGCACCTACCACATACATCATGCGGTCATCGCCAGCCCATTCCTGTGATTTGCGTAATACTTTCTCGAACAGACGTTCGCCGTTTACGTCTTCTGTCAATTGGAAGTCATGAGATCCTTTGTTGGAAGTCAATGCCAACAGGATCACCCATTTGCCTTCGTAGGTAAGGAACGGAGTAACGCTGTCTTCACCCATGTAGGGGGCTACTGTTACAGAGTCGATATCCAATTCTTCAAAGAATGTGCGGGCATACATTGCAGAAGTATTTCCGATGTCACCACGCTTTGCGTCAGCAATGATGAATTGATCCGGATAGTTATCTTTGATATATTTTACTGTCTTTTCAAATGCGATCCATCCTTTTACACCCATGCTTTCATAGAAAGCCAGATTGGGTTTGTAGGCGATACACAAATCAGCTGTCGCGTCAATGATTGCTTCGTTGAATGCGAAGATCGGATCTTCTTCTTTCAACAGATGTTCCGGGATTTTCTTGATGTCAGTATCAAGTCCTACACAAAGGAATGATTTCTTGCGCTTTATGTTTTCAAATAATTGTTGCTTATCCATCTTGTTATTTACTATTTTGCAATTTACAATTTACTATTTTAAGAAACCGTTCTCAACTCTCAATTCTCAACTCTCCACTTCTCTAAAGTTCGCTTTCTTTCAGGCGTTCTGCATTTTCCGCTACGATCAGATGGTCGATACAATCCTGGATATCCCCGTCCATGAAGGCTGCCAGATTATAGATTGTATAGTTGATGCGGTGGTCGGTGATACGTCCCTGGGGATAGTTGTAAGTTCGTATTTTGGCTGAACGGTCTCCGGTAGATACCATTGTCTTACGTTTGGAGGCAATGTCATCGATATATTTCTGATGTTCTTTGTCGTAGATAAAAGTACGGAGACGGGCCAAGGCGCGTTCTTTGTTTTTCGGCTGGTCGCGTGTCTCGGTACATTCGATAAGGATTTCTTCGGCAATACCGGTGTTCGGGTTCTTCCAGATATAGCGCAGACGTACTCCGGATTCTACCTTGTTTACATTCTGTCCGCCGGCACCGCCGCTTCGGAAAGTGTCCCATTTGATTTCTCCTTCGTTGATGACTACATCGAATTCTTCAGCTTCGGGAAGCACGGCCACGGATGCGGCTGAAGTGTGAACACGTCCTTGCGTTTCCGTCGCAGGAACACGCTGTACGCGGTGTACTCCCGATTCGTATTTTAAAATTCCGTATACATTATCGCCTGTCACACTACAAACAATTTCTTTGAATCCACCGGCTGTCCCTTCGTTCGCATTGGAGACTTCCATTTTCCAACCTTTGGTTTCACAGAATTTGGCATACATACGGAAGAGGTCGCCGGCAAAGATAGCTGCTTCGTCGCCTCCTGCACCTCCGCGGATTTCGAGAATAGCGTTCTTGCTGTCTTGCGGATCGGCAGGGACAAGCATCAGTTTGATTTCTTCTTCCAATACCGGAAGGCGCTCTTGACTATTGTCCATTTCTTCTTTCGCCATTTCGCGCATTTCAGCGTCCGATTCATTGGCAAGGATATTTTTAGCTTCTTCAATATTACCCAGTAATTGGATATATTCTTTCCTTGCTTTCATCAAGTCGTCTAATTCCTTATATTCTTTAGTCAACTTGACATAACGTTTCTGGTCGGCAATCACTGCCGGGTCTGTGATAAGGGTAGATATTTCTTCAAAACGGGCTACGAGTCCGTCTAATTTTTCTAGTATGGTACTATTGTCTGCCATTCTTTAATATCTAAATTCTCCGAATTCGCTCTTAATGATTAATTCTGTTTGCTCGCATGCTTCAACACGTCCTACAATCTGTGCCGGGATACCGAATGACTCGGAGATAGCTATCACTTTTTCTGCATGTTCCGGTGACAGGTAGACTTCAAGACGATGTCCCATATTGAATACCTTGTACATTTCTGCCCAGTCCGTACCGCTTTGTTCCTGGATCGTTTTGAATAAAGGAGGAACAGGGAAAAGATTATCTTTTACTACGCGTACGTTTTCTACAAAATGCAGAACTTTAGTTTGTGCACCACCGGAGCAGTGTACCATTCCGTGGATTTCCGGACGCAATGCATCAAGCAATTTTTTGACTACCGGTGCGTATGTACGAGTAGGAGAGAGTACTAACTTACCTGCATTAATTGGAGAATCTTCCACGCTGTCTGTTAGTTTTAATTTACCGGAATAAACTAACTCTTCAGGAACTGCAGCATCATAGCTTTCCGGATATTTTTCAGCAAGATATTTTCCGAATACGTCGTGGCGGGCACTTGTTAAACCATTACTGCCCATACCGCCATTGTATTCTTTCTCGTAAGTAGCTTGTCCGTAAGAAGCCAGACCAACGATCACGTCACCCGGACGAATATTGGCATTGTCGATAACGTCTGAACGTTTCATGCGGCAAGTTACGGTAGAGTCAACGATGATGGTACGTACCAAATCGCCGACATCAGCAGTTTCACCACCGGTTGCATATACGCCTACACCCATTTCACGGAGTTCGGCCAGCAATTCGTCTGTTCCGTTGATGATGGCGGAGATTACTTCTCCGGGAATCAACAGTTTGTTACGTCCAATAGTAGATGAAACAAGGATATTGTCTACGGCACCTACACAAAGGAGGTCGTCGATATTCATAATCAATGCATCCTGTGCAATACCTTTCCAAACGGATAAGTCACCCGTTTCTTTCCAGTACATATAAGCAAGAGATGATTTGGTTCCGGCACCATCGGCATGCATAATGTTGCAATATTCCGGGTCACCTCCCAATATATCGGGAATAATTTTACAGAATGCTTTCGGGAAGATTCCTTTGTCGATGTTCTTGATGGCGTTGTGCACATCTTCTTTTGATGCGCTTACTCCACGCATCATGTATCGTTGATTACTCATGAGTTATAGAATTATTTTGTATACGGCTGCAAAAGTACAGCTTTTTTTTGGTACAGCCAACTAGGTACTAGTAAATGTTAATCATTAACTTTTATACTTTGGGATATTCTATTGAAAAGGAGAAGAATAATAGAAAATTAAGAGTTAAATTCATACTTTTCATTACTATGAATTTAACTCTTAATATAGAAGTGTTTTATCTAATGAAAAAATGCCGAGATAAATATCTCAGATGATATCAAGTATCTTTTTGGGTAAATCAAATCTTTTTTAGAATTCTACCTTCGGAGCTTTCTCGCTTCCTTCTTCTGCTTCAAAATATGCTTTCTTATCGAAGCCGAACATTCCTGCAAAGATATTCTTCGGGAAACGGCGGATATTGGTGTTATAAGCTTGTGCAGCATCATTGAAGTTTTTGCGTGCTACATTGATACGATTTTCCGTTCCTTCCAGTTGAGCTTGAAGTTCCAGGAAGTTCTGGTTAGCTTTCAGGTCCGGATAATTCTCGGTGATGGCTAATAACTTGCCCAATGCTGATGTTACAGCACCTTGTGCTTTTTGATATTGCGCCAGCTTTTCCGGTGTCAGGTCGGCAGCATCTACTTTGATTTGAGTAGCCTGGCTACGTGCGGCAACAACTCCTTCCAATGTTTCCTTTTCATGTGTCGCATATCCTTTCACTGTGTTTACCAAGTTAGGAATCAGGTCGGCACGACGTTGATATTGAGTTTCTACATTTGCCCATTGACCACTTACATTCTCGTCCATAGTAACCAGACCGTTATATACACTTACTGCCCATATAACAAGGATAACCACAACGGCTAAGATGATAATAATTGACTTCTTCATGTTTCTAATTATTCTATAGTTTTTGTTAATTTATCAGGGTTTTGACGAACGTCCCAAACTGTCACAATGATTACATCCTTATTAGCATCAACGTAATAAATAAGTTTATAATTAGTGTCTACTACTAATGCTCTGTAACAGAGTGTAACTCTTTCTGAAGTATTTAGAATGTTTCCCGCATTTGGGAAAGTTCTAAGCATCTCTGCTTCTTTGATAAGTTTATTATGTAATTTAGCAGCTATACGTTCGTTTTTTGTATATTGTAATGTTTGTAAATAAACTAATTCTAGCGTTTGCAAAGCCGATTGAGTCCAAACAATATTTGTCATTTCATATAATATTTGAGAACATCCTCATGTGAAACAATTCTTCCTGCCTTGACATCCTCCATACCTCTATTGATTGCGATCTCTAATTCTTCTTGAGTATGTGGTAATAACCATGATTTTTGTTCCAATTCGTTGGAGAATCGAAGCATTTCTTTGAGCTGATTTTCTTCCATTAACATAACTCGTTCCATAATTTTCTGTCTCATGGTGATGGTGTCCATACCGTAAGAACCAGTTGGCTCATGGACAACTTTTTCTTGTTCTTTTTTTTCTTGATATTCTTTATTCTCTTTCATTTTCTTCTGTCTTAGTCATTAGGTAAAGTTACTAATTTATTTCGAAACTAGGGCATTGGATAACATTTATTTTAGAAACGAGAACCGGCACCACCGCCTCCGCCCATTCCTCCGCCAAAGCTGCCTCCACCGAAACCGCCTCCGCCTCCGAAACCACCTCTGCCTCCGCCAAAACCACCAATGAACGGACCGCCTCCGCCGCCGCCCCGGTGATGGTAATCATTGTCATAACTTTGCTGGCGGCGTATGATGGTATGTCCGCAGTTTCTACATGTATAGGTGACATCTTCGGTCTTCACTCCATTAATCCGGGATACGACTCTGCTTCCGCTTCTCTGCAATTGATGTTTACCGCAATTCGGACAGCGACTTTGTTTGCGTGCCGAAAAGAAAGCAAGACCTCCGCCAATGGCGATAAAACAAAGGATGGCAAGAATAAAATCAAAAGAACCACCACTGTTAGAATCGGAGAGAGCATCATTTTCCATCGAGCCGTCGAGCCGCTGACAAGTCGCTTTTATACCAGCCACCATTCCTGCATCCCAATTCCCATCTTTGAGGTAAGGAATCATATATCTTGTTTGAATCCTTTTGCAGATAGCATCAGGAAGTACTCCTTCCAGACCATAACCGGTATAGAACTGTATACAGCGTTGATCGGTGACTAATAAAATGACTAATCCATTGTTTTTGCCTTTTTTTCCTACACCCCATTTATTAAGCAGCTGATGACAGAAGTCGAAACAATCTTCTTCTCCGATTGAGGGAACTACGGCAACCACTGTTTCAATTCCAGTTTGTTGTTCCAAAGCATAAAGCATGGAGTCTATACTGTCACAAGCAGCCTGTGAAAGTATGCCGGCCGGGTTGCAAACATATTGCATTTTGTTTTGCAGGTGAACTTTCGGAAGGTTGTCTACCGTATATACTTTCTCTTGAGCTTGTAGTGGGAACAGAAGAAAAGTTGCTAGTATAAAAGTTAATATTGATTTCATAACGCTTGTTTTATCTTTGCAAATATAGAAACTTTTTCTGTTATGAATCTAAAACTCCTTGTTATAATAGGTTTAATGGATGTATCGCCCGACGAATGCACGGACTCGGTCGGTGTACTCCTGTTTATTCTCTTGGTATGAAACGGCATGAGCGGCTCCCGGCACAATCCATAGTTCCTTGGGCTCCGGTTTGGCTTCGTAAAGCGGGTATACCATCCAGGTAGGCACATACGTGTCTTTGTCCCCGTGAATAAACAGCATCGGAAGTTGTGATTTGGCTACTTGTTTCAGTGAAGAAGCTTCTTTGAAATTCCATCCATATTTCTTTTCGCAAAGCCAGCTTGTGGTGTACATGAGTGGAAAAGGAGGAAGATGAAAACTTGTTTTCAACTCGTGTGAGAATTCGTCCCATACGCTGGTATAGCCGCAATCCTCCACAAAGCATTTGACAAATGGCTTTTGTTCCTCACCAGATACCATCATGGTGGTGGCACCTCCCATTGAAATTCCGTGTACAACCATTTGCGTGCTGTCTCCAAAGATTTCATTTGCGATGTTCATCCATTGCAATACATCTAGACGGTCTTTCCAGCCCATTTGAATGGCAGGACCTTCACTTTCTCCCTGATGTTGCAGGTCGGGGAGTAATATATTATATCCTAAATCACGATTATACAGATAACCGATCATAAACATGCGGATAGCATTATCCGTATACCCGTGTACAATGACTGCAGTCTTGCTGGTAGGTTGGGGAGCAGCCACATAATACGCATGTAGTTGTATGCCGTGTGGGTTTATGATAAAAGTGTCTTTCAGTGCATCCACTTGTTTCAGGCTATCCACCCATGGACGCAAAAAAGGGTAGTTTTTATACATGAAAGGATAAGAGTCAGCATCTTTAGACAAAATTTTGGCATTCGGAGTCAATGAGAAGTTTAACATATAAAAACTTCCTCCGATAGTGCAGCCGGTCAATGCCAGCATGATAATAATGATGCTATATACTACTTTTCTCCTCATAAAAACTTCTTTTAATCCTTATTTATGCCATATCTCCCAGGCGGCAAATGCCTGAAGCAGGAGCATTTCCAGACCGTTTTTCACAACAGCCCCTTGCGCTTCTCCTTTTTTCATGAACAGCGTAACGTTCGGATTATATAACAAATCGTAGAGCAAATGGTTTGGTGTCAGAAGTTCATAAGGGATATTAGGGCAGAAATCTACCTTAGGAAACATTCCTACGGGGGTACTATTGACAATGACTGTGTATTCTGCCATAATTTCGGGAGTCAGTTCTTCATAAGTCAGCATATCGTCGGCTTTGTGGGTGCGCGATACGAAGATGCTTTCGATACCTAGATTCTTCAGACCGTGGTAGACAGCTTTGGAAGCTCCGCCGGTACCCAAAATCAACGCTTTCTTGTGATGAGGCTGCAACAAGGGCTGGATGGATTGAGTGAATCCAATGATATCGGAGTTGTAACCCACCAATTTGACTTTTCCTTTTGGCTGGCGAATGATTTTAATTACATTGACTGCGCCTATCTTTGCGGTGTCACGATCGAGTTCATCCAGAAAAGGAATCACTTGTTCTTTGTAAGGGATGGTGACATTGAGCCCGCACAGGTTGGGATTCTCTTCGATCACTTCCATGAAGTCATTGATACTGGGAATCTCGAAATTCACATACTCTGCATTGATTCCTTCGGATTTGAACTTCTCATTAAAGTATCCGATAGAAAATGAATGTCGCAGAGGATAGCCGATTAAACCATATTTTTCCATAATATAATAAGGGTTAAATTAATCATTCACAATGAATTGCTATTTTGTTGCGGTATAAAGAGTGCAGATGCCAAAGGTCAGCCGTTTGAAGTTGACTTCGCTAAATCCGGCTCGGGCGATGACTCCTTTCATCACTTCCCCTTGAGGAAATACTTTGATGGTATCCGGCAGATAGCGGTAGGCACTGTTATCTTTGGAGAGCAGTTTGCCCAATAATGGAATGACGACTTTTGAGTAGATGGAAAACAATTGTTTCATCGGGAAACGGTCCGGAGTGGTAAGTTCCAAAATCACAAGATGACCGCCCGGTTTCAATACACGGCACATTTCGGAGAGTCCTTTGTCGAGGTCTTCGAAATTGCGGATACCGAAAGCTACGGTGATGGCGTCAAAATCATTGTCGGCAAAAGAGAGTGAAGTACAGTCCTCCCGGGCAAAAGAGATCTTGTCCGATAGTCCTTCCTTTTTTACTTTTTCACGTCCCACATTCATCATGCCTTCCGAGATGTCCGTCCCGATCAGTTCGGCAGGTTGCAGTTTACGACAGGCGAGGATAGCAAAATCTCCTGTGCCGGTAGCTACATCCATCATACGCTGCGGTTGGAAAGGGCGTAACCAGGCAATCGCTTTTTTGCGCCAGCTGCGGTCGATACCTAGAGATAAGGTATGGTTCAGCTTATCGTATGCATGCGCGATGTTGTCGAACATTCGTTCCACTTGCTCGGTCTTTTTTCCTTCTTCGTCGTAAGGCTTGATATGTTGTTGTGGGTAGTCCATTCTTTTTAATTGATAGTTGATAAATGATAGTTGGAAGATGATAGTTGATAAATGATAGTTGGCGGATAATAATTAAGGTTGAAGTTATATGCGATGAATTGCATACGAACTGTCATTCATTATCTGTCAACTATCATTTATTATCTGTCATTTGTTGACTATCAACGATTCAAGAACGTTTCAACGTTTTTGAATATACGTTCAGCGATGTTGGTGGTATCTTCTTTCACAAACTTCTCACCGGTGATGTTTTCGAACAATTCGATGTAACGGTCACTGATGCTTTGTACGATAGCCGGAGTCATTTCAGGCACTTTCTGACCGTCTTTGCCCTGGAAACCGTTTTCCATCAACCATTCGCGAACGAACTCTTTAGAAAGTTGTTTCTGGGGTTCGCCTTTTTCGAAACGTTCCTGGTAACCTTCAGCATAGAAATAACGGCTTGAATCTGGAGTGTGGATTTCGTCCATCAGGTAGATAGTACCGTTGTGCTTGCCGAATTCGTATTTTGTATCTACGAGAATCAGTCCGCGTTCTGCTGCGATTTCAGTACCGCGTTTGAAAAGGGCTAATGTATATTTTTCGAGGATTTCATACTCTTCCGGAGTAGCCAATCCCTGTTTCAGGATTTCTTCTTTAGAGATGTCTTCGTCGTGCAATCCCATTTCTGCTTTCGTAGTCGGAGTGACGATCGGTTCGGGGAATTTTTGGTTTTCGCGCATTCCGTCCGGCAATTTTACGCCGCAAATCTCGCGTACACCGCTTTTGTAAGCCCGCCATGCGCTACCGCACAGGTAACCACGTACAATCATTTCCACCGGAAAACCTTCACACAACACACCCACTGTTACCATTGGGTCCGGAGTAGCCATTTTCCAGTTCGGACAGATGTCAGTAGTGGCATCGAGGAATTTAGCTGCAATCTGATTCAGCATTTGTCCTTTGTAAGGAATACCTTCAGGTAGTACTACGTCAAAGGCCGAAATACGGTCGGTTGCTACCATGACGAGTTTTTCGCCGTTGATGTTGTACACATCGCGCACTTTTCCGTGGTACACACTTTTCTGTCCCGGAAAGTTGAAATCTGTTTTTGTTAATGCTTTCATATGTTTAATTATTTATAATACTTCCTGTGTTGATATCTATCTTGGTGCTTACTTTTTCTTTTTCTCCACTGTAATATGTCACATTAAATATGGAATTAAGTACATTGGATTTTAAGGAATGTTCTATTAACTCTATTTTGGGTGGATTTATTTCTTCTACTGGCTTATTGGGAATTAATTCATTGTAGGTGTTTGACCATATGAGTCCCTTGTCTAAGCATTTTCTCGATATACTATATTCTCCCCAATCAAGAAATTCTGTATTTGAAATGGCGATATTGTGATAACAAGTTGGCCATTCGTATGTTTCCCCATAGTACATTTTCTCGAATATAATTTTACCAGTTGAATCGTATACTATGTTCTTATTTTCTGAATTATCATGTATAATGAACTTATCTTCTCCAAAATTGGATGATTTTATAACTCCTATTGTTGTTACAGTTGCTATACTATCTAATTTATTTGTGTATATCATTGTGTATGTGTGAGTCTTGTTATGGGTATTAACATAATGGGCATTCCAATATAATAATATGTGTTCTTTCAAAAATAAACAATTATAAGGTGTATAAGGTATTGTTTCTACTTCTCCATATCCTAAGTCAACATTTTCTGATTTAGGTGCATATAAATTCCGTTCATGGGCGACTTTCTGATTTTGGCAAATACGAATTTTTAATATGCCATTAATTTCTTCTACTGAAACGCGAATTGATGTATCGTATGGAGATGTTTCGTTAATATAAGAATACGAAGAAACAGTTAGTATCTCTTCTTCATTTTTACTACATCCCAATATAATTATTAACAGTATTGTAAATATTGCAATTTTCTTCATTGTATTAATTTATTAGTTGTTTTTTCACTTCCCGTTTCTCCCGCTCGGCTTTCGCTTCTTTATCGAACTTTTCGTAAGCATCCACGATACGTTCCACCAGTTTATGGCGTACAATATCTTTCTTATTCAGTTCAACAAAACTGATCCCTTTCACTCCCTTCAAGATGCGGAGGGCTTGCACCAATCCCGATGTTTGTGAAGCGGGAAGGTCAATCTGTGTCATGTCTCCCGTCACAATCATCTTGGTGTTCATACCCATACGGGTGAGGAACATTTTGATTTGTTGTGCGGTAGTATTCTGGGCTTCGTCCAATATGACGACTGCATCATTCAGCGTACGTCCGCGCATAAAGGCTAACGGGGCAATCTGGATAATGTTCAATTCCATGTATTCCTTTAACTTGGCGGCAGGTATCATATCCTGCAAGGCGTCATATAAAGGTTGCAGGTATGGATCGATCTTATCTTTCATGTCGCCGGGCAGGAAACCGAGCTTTTCTCCGGCTTCTACGGCGGGGCGGCTAAGAATGATTTTTTTGATTTCTTTGTTTTTCAATGCACGCACGGCAAGGGCAATAGCGGTGTATGTTTTTCCCGAACCTGCCGGACCGATGGCGAATACCATATCATTCTTGGCGAATCCTTCTACCAGTTTCAACTGGTTTTCGCTTCGGGGGATGATAGGCTTGCCCGTGACGCTGAACACAATCACGTTTCCTGTCTGTTCCGCTTGCGGAGCATTTCCTTTTATAATGTCAATGATGACTTCTTCTTTCAGTGAATTATATTCGGCGCAGTACTTTTCAAGTTTGGTGATATTTTCCTCGAAGGCACACATTTCCTCCTCGTCGCCCAGCACTTTGATGACATTGCCTCGGGCAACTATGCGTAGCTTTGGATATAAAGCTTTAATTAACTGTATGTTGGCGTTGTTTACACCGTAAAAAATAACCGGATCAATGTCCTCAAGAACAATCAGCTTCTCTATCATTAAGTTGTATTAAAGAAAAATTTCTGCAAATTTAATCAAACGTTTTGGATTCTCTGATTGTTTGGAGGTGAATTTTACTGCAAATCTTCTACTATCCACTTTTCGATGTTTCTTGTTTCATTACTGAAATTAATGCCTATTTTAAATATTTGTCGCTTGTCGGCAGCAAATGCTTGTGCATAATGTTTGTCATTGATTTGTTGCAGAGCCTCTTCGGCGGTTCCCTCCAGTTTGAATTCCATCACATAGATGAAATGATCGGTTTGCAGGACGAGGTCAATGCGTCCTTGTGAGGTATGATACTCTGCTTTTACATAGAATCCAATGAGTTTAAATACGATGAAGAGTACATTTTGATAATGTAGTTCCAAATCGCGTACCAATTCGTAAGGTGTATCGGCAAAGAAACTTTGTAGGCGGCGGAAAAAGGCATCATAATCACCGCTTCGTACTTCGGCTACAAATTTACGAATTTGGAATGGTGACTCGATAGCATCTATGTTTGTGTAGAATGGAAGAAGATATTTAACAAAACCTTCTTCTACTTCCCGATTGGGAAATCCCAGGCGATAAGTTCCAAACTCTTTGTCGAATCCTTTGATAGTAAGATATCCACTTTGATAGATGACCGGAATAGGATTTCGGGACGTCGAATCAATGCTGTTCAGTACATCTGCATCCGTTTCTTCATGCGTGATACGTTGGAGATTGTAATTGGATTTCTTTAGTAATTCTACCAGATAAGTCGGGGTGCCGGTCTCAAACCAGTAACTACCGAATTTCATCTTATAGAATGTGTTGAGCAAACTGAATGGGTTGTATATTCCTATGGAGTTTTCTACGAAATGATAACCATCATAACATTCTTTCAGTTCGGAGCATACCTCCTCATAAGTCATTTTTTGCTTATCAGCCAAGATATGCAAGTCTTCTTCCATATTGTCGTGGATTTCTTTCTCTGTGATGCCGCAGAGTTCCACGTACTGTTCATCCATTGAAATATCAATCAGATTGTTCAGGTCGCTGAATACACTGACTTTTCCGAATTTGGTGACACCTGTAAGGAATCCGAGTTTGATGCATCCGTCTTTACTCTTTAATGCTCCATAGAAAGGCTTTAGTGTGTTTCGGTAATATTTTTGCAGTTCTTCGTTTCCGATAGCTTGCAGCATAGGTTTGTCATATTCGTCTACAAGGATAACGACACGTTGCCCGGTCTGTTCGTAAGCCCGCTGTATGATGCCTGCAAAGCGTAAAGAAAAGGAAACTTCCGACGGGCGTGTGCCATACAGGCTTTCCCAATGTTCCAGATTGTCATTGAGTATTTGGCCCAGACTTTCGGGAGTATCATATTTCTCGATATTTAAATCAAGGTGTAATATCGGGTGTTTGATCCAGTCTTTTTCCAGTTGTTCGATAGCCAATCCTTCGAATAGTTCTTTCTTTCCCTGATAGTATGCTTCAAGAGTAGATATAAGCAGACTCTTCCCAAAGCGGCGGGGACGGCTAAGAAAATAGTAACGGCCGGTTTTTACTAATTGGTAAATGAGTCTGGTTTTATCTACATAGAGATAACCATCGTTACGGAGACTTTCAAAATTCTGTATGCCGATAGGATATAGCTTGCTCATAATCTGATTCTTTTAGCGTTGGATTCATACAAAGATAGCTGTTTTCCATCTTAACACAAAATTTACCTTGAAGGTTTTATGATATGCTAGTCAAAGATTTTGAAAAAAGGTATTTATCGGGCGGTGATATGGAAACATCCTTGCTTCAATTCATATTTGATGTAGCATTTTTCAGCTTGTCGCAGGTCTCTTAAAACCTCGGACAAGACAAGTTTCAGTGTATCGGCACTTACATCCTGTAACGGTCTTCCATCCTTGTCTTCTACCTTTTTGAAACGTTTCCAACTGACATCAAAGGTGGCTCCAAAGCAGTGTGCCGAGTTGGCGGAAGCATTTCCGTTGCGACGGCGGAGGCGTTTCACATCGTTTTCGGTACGCAGTACGGAAGTAATAATTACCTGGTTGGGGTTTAGACCTTTGGCTGCCAATGAATCGAGGAAATTGGAACCGATTGTATCGAGCAGTGCACTGGCACGCGGTACGAGATAGGGGATAGAGTGTGTCAGTGAATCTACTACATAAAACTCATTGTCGGTAATATGAGTTAGCTTTTCTTTCATATCTTCTGCTGCTTCCCGGTCTGCCAATGGACGGATACCTATCTTTTTGGCTACTTCCAGATGTGCGTCATTCAAATCAGGGAAAGAACGTTTATAGCTGACGACGCCACGAATATTGCGTGGCTCATTCAGTTTCAGCGACATGTCTTTCTTTTTGCAGCCCGAAGTAAGCGTTGTAAGCCCAATAACTAGTAAAAATAGCGGTAATATGCGAAGCTTATAAATAGTCATTTTATATTTTTTGCTCGCAAATATACGCTATTTTTTCATACGTTCCATGCTTTGCATTATTTTCAATTCCATACTTTTGAGGTTATTCCAAAATATTCTCTGGTATTTCAGGATAGGTATTTAATATACCTATTATGGTATAATCTGTATTGTCAATTGTTGTTTTTAGTGTGGGTACTATTGTATGTTCGCTTCTGGTAAGAGCTTTTTCTACAAGTTCTTTCCAATCTACACCTAGAAATCTTGATATAAGATTTAGGACAGCATTTGCACTCGTAACCCCATCGTATAGCTCAAATCTTAATTTGTGAGGGGTGGGGGGAACTGATGCATCCGTGAAATTTTCTTGTTCGTCAGATGTATAATTTAATGTTAAATAAGGTATGGCGTATGTAGGAGACGAGTTGCCGGAACCGCTTTCTAACTTGGTGAAAAAGTCGTATGTTCCTTTTGCTATTGGAGTGTGAGATAGTTCGTCTCTAAACTCAATATAACGGAAAAAATAGCATTCTTTAGCTTCATTGTTAATCAGATAAACTACAGTGCCATTGGAAAGTGCCGGATGATTACTTTTTTCTATAGCGTACGCCAAATAGCTGTCTGTTATTTTAATTCTTAAATCAACTGTTTCGTTGGTGATATTATCTTTTACTTTCACCTTTGTTTCTCCTTTCTTTTTTGGGGTGACCCTTAAGCTTCCCATTCCTATCGAACTGGACAAATCTACATCTATATTTAAAATGTCAGTTTTTTCTACAGTTACGGTGTAGTCCCTGTTTCCACCTGTGATGGTGATATTGGTTGTTCCTAACAAAGGTCTTTCGTAATACTCTTTTTCGAAGGATAAAGAATATATCTTTTTTTCATCGTTATTTCCACAGCTAAAAAAGATAATTGTATAGAGAAATGACAGTAGTGCTCCAGGTAAATGTTTTGTCTTCATGATTATTCTGTTTTATAGTTTTGCAGGAGAGATATAGTTTTATAAGTTCCTGTATTGATGTTGGAGGCAAATATAAAGATTTTATCAATGTGTTGAAGTAAATAGTGTATTTATTTCTTGTCCTCCAGCTATTTTCATACATTTGTAGCGGTTTATAAAAATAGGCCACTTTTCCACTAAACATAACACACATGAAAACAGATTTCGATTACAATTCTATGCCCGTTAGCTTCGCTCATTGCTTGAATGGACATTGTTTGCGTGCGGACAAATGTCTGCGACGACAAGTAACTCTCCGAATGCCGAAAGAGCGGGCTGCTGTAATGGTTATTAATCCCGAACATGTCACCTCCGATGGTGAAGACTGTACTTACTTTATTGATGAAAAGCCGGTGTTGTTTGCACGGGGAATGAAACATTTGCTGGATCGGGTGCCGCTTGCTGATGCCACCGTTATCAAGCGACAGATGATAGCCTACTTCGGCAAAACGATCTATTATCGTTGTTGCAATAAAGAACGGTTGATTAAACCAAAGGAACAAAAGTATATACAAGAACTTTTTCGAAAGAGGGGAGTTACAGAAACGCCTCAATATGATGAATATATCGAATACTATGATCTTGGGTAAGTATATCCGTTAGTTCCGGTAATCCCATATATTGTGGGAAAGTATTCTCTTATATTATGGGAATTTATTCCCTCAAAATGAGGGAATAAATTCTCTCCAGCTAGGGAATCTTTTCCCACAATATGTGGGACTACCGGGGGCTGTAATACCCTGATAATAGTTGGCTGCCTTTTTTTTATCTTCGGGTTGGGTTGACATTTATTATGTAGGTATTATATAGCAGTTCCGGTATGAGAAATGCATGATGAAAGTATGAGAAATACCGGTTTTTTATGACATTTCAGGCAAAATACTATGAGAAACACCTTTTTAAAAAGTATTTCTCATAGTGCTATTGCTTTGAATTACAGATAATTATCATGTGAAGTATGAGAACATGAGAAATGATTTCGCGAAATCATTTGGTTCTTCTTCAAATTCCGTGCTAGTAAAGCTCATTGAAAGGTTGATGGATAAAGGGATATCGGCATATTAGAAATAGCAAATAAATTATCCAAGCTATATGCATCTTAAAGTACCCCGGAATAGCCATGAATAAGGTTATTGAACATAAATAAGTAGCACGGAATTTGATTAAGAACCAATCATTTCTAGTGCGTATTAGATTACTGCATCTTTCAGCCATTTTCCGAAAAAAACGGTCATAGACAATATACCCATCTGGTGTATT
>NZ_GG774807.1:175395-189113 GCF_000163675.1 Bacteroides sp. D22
GAAAGGTTGATGGATAAAGGGATATCGGCATATTAGAAATAGCAAATAAATTATCCAAGCTATATGCATCTTAAAGTACCCCGGAATAGCCATGAATAAGGTTATTGAACATAAATAAGTAGCACGGAATTTGATTAAGAACCAATCATTTCTAGTGCGTATTAGATTACTGCATCTTTCAGCCATTTTCCGAAAAAACGGTCATAGACAATATACCCATCTGGTGTATTATATATCAGTTCTTTATTCAGTAAGGATTTTAGTGCCACGTTAACGCTGCTGGGCGTTTTTAAATGATGCTTTTTGATGAAGTCATTGGCATTTATGCTTTTTATACAGCCTTCTGTGGCAATAGCTTTCAATAAATCTACTTGATTGTTGGTTAGTAGAGTCAGGTTACTTTGATATATGGTTTCCTGTTCATCTAAAATGTCGTTTATACATCTATCTACCAGTCGGTTATCAATGGGGTTGATTTTCTTTTCATACAATCGGTTGAGTATACTTTGGACGTACCATGTGTGTCCGTTTTCAAGTTGGTACAAATAAGAAAATGTTTCTAGTGTCAACTCTCTTTTTTCCTTAGCAAAGAATGAGTGTGCGAACGAATAATAATTCTCCAGTGGGATTTCCGTTAATACAATGATTTGGGTACTTTGATAAAAAGGACGTTTTGCAGAAGTAAACATTTCTTCCATTACATGCTTTTTACTTCCGGAAAAGATAAAATGTACATTGGGCATGAATTGGATATGAGAGCGGAGCAATGCTTCTACACCTTTTTCCGGATATTCTGTAATTTGTTGGAATTCATCAATGGCAAGATAACACTGTTTCTTTGAGGCTACCATATAATTGAGTATTTCTTTCAATGTTTGTTCAGCGTGGGTAGGAGCAAAGTCTAATGTTACGGTAGGCATACCACTTCTTTCGTCAGCGCTGATAATAGGACGGCAAGATTTGAAGAAAGCAGTCATTTGCCGGAGTATGTTTTGGGACAGAGTATCTAATTCTCCAAGTACATTTTGAGCAAGTAACTGGATGAATGCTTTTAAATCACGTGTGGAGTAAATGTCCATATAAAAATAGGCAGCATTCGGATTATTTTCCCGCTTCATTTGATAGAATACATTTTTGATGAGTCCCGTCTTTCCCATGCGTCGGGGGGATATTAAGGTCAGGTTACGTTCATTTAGTAAAGCTGAAATCATTTTATCAGTTTCTTTCTCCCGATCGCAAAAGTATTCGGGACTGTTGTAACCGTATACAAGGAATGGATTGTATGGCTTCATGACTTATTACATATTTTACGTTACATGTTTTATGTAACACAAAGAACGTAATAAATCTGGAATATTCAAAGATTTATTTGAATTATATAAAAAACAAACGCTGATGAGAACAAGTAATCATTCTTTTCTCATCAGCGTATATTATGTCGGATTACAACTATTTCTTATCTTTTTTCTCGTCAGCTTTAGTTGCAGGCTTTTCCTCCGTTTTGCTTTCCGGATTAATAATACCTTTCACAGTTTCACCGATAGGAAGCTTGTCCAATACGCCAAGGCTCGGAGCTACTGTCTTTACTAATGTATTCAGGAAATTGCTAGTTCCACCGTTTCCTCCGTCGAATACAGTGATATTTCCCAAGTTCATGTGTTCGAACGCCTTTACCTGTTCGCCGGCGATTTCCTTCCATTGGTCTACCATCTTATATTGGATAGCGATAGCCGGATTCGATTCGGCTGCTCTTACCATTGCTTCGAAACCTTCCGCTTCAGCAAGTAATGACCGTTTCTTACCTTCCGCTTCTGCTTCCAGTTTCATTTGGATAGCTTTTGCTTCCGCTTCGGCTTGTGCTAAAGTAGCCTTTGCACGTGCTTCCGCTTCGCGGGTAATCTTTTCAGCGATGGCATTTGCCTGAAGAATAGCTTCCTGTCTGGCGATTTCCGCAGGAACAATCTTTTCAGCCTTCAATGAAGATTCCACTTTCCGTGCCTTAGCTTCTTCCACTTCCTTTTGCGCAATTTCGCGTGCAGTCTGTACAGCAGCTTCCGATTTCGCGGCAGCTTCACCGGCTTGCTTGTCGGCATTGGCTTGTGTTACAGCTAGTTCTGCATTGGAAAGTGCTACCTCTTTCTGTGCGTCATTTCGTCCGATGGCAGCTTTCTTTGCAGCTTCCGCCTGTTTGATTTCCATGTCGGAATTCAGTTCGGCAACGCGGCTTTCCTTTTCGGTATTTGCCTGCTCGATTCGGATATTCTTTTCAGCTTCAGCCTTTGCTACTTGCGATTCTTTTTCCGCGTTGGCGATGGCTACTTGCGAGATTCTGTCCTTATCCGCATTTGCAACAGAGATTTCCTGTTGTTTCTTTGTTTCTGCAATAGCAATATCCTGATCTTTGCGGGTTTCTGCTACTTTCGTTTCACGTTCCTTTATCTGATTGGCAATTTTGATAGCACCCAGCTTTTCCTGTTCTTCGATGTTAGCCTGTGCTTCGTTCAGTGCTTTACTTTCAGCTTCCTTACCTAAGTTGACAATGTAGTTGGCAGCGTCGCGAATGTCACTGATGTTAATGTTCATCAGATACAAACCGAATTTGCGAAGTTCGGTATCGATGTTATCTTTCACTTTAGCCAGGAACTTATCTCGGTCTGAATTTAATTCTTCGATAGTCATATCGGCGATCACCATACGCATCTGACCATATACAACATCAGTAATTAAGTTCTGCTTGTCATCCATTGTTAATCCCAGCATACGTTCAGCAGCGTTTTGCATCACTTCAGGATCGGTGCTGATAGCTACAGTGATTGTAGTCGGCACGTCTACACGAATGTTTTGAGCGGATAATGCACCGGTCAGTTTACATTCGATCTGCATTGGTTTCATGGACAGGAATTCATATCCCTGAATAATCGGCCATACAAAAGCCGCACCACCATGATATAGCTTTGCCGACTTCTTATCTCCTCCCGTTTTACCATATACAACGAGGACTTCATCACTCTTACATTTGCGGTAACGCGAAAGGATACCAATAAAAGTGAGTAGGATGACTGCCACTAGTATAGCAGCCATGATTAACATTTCTTGTGTCATAAAATTGTGTATTTGAATAATTATTGAATGAATAGCGTTCCGTCTTTGTAGCTGGTAATCATTGTTCTGTCGCCAGTCTGATATGCTTTTCCGGATTCGGAGATGACGTCTACTTCGCGCATGGCTCCGTCACGGGTGGTCTGTACAGTATATTTGCTGTCGCTTTGTTTGAAATAGATCACACATTCCCGTCCCACAAGCTGATCGGTCTGCTCGTTGTGGTTCACTTGTTGCAGTTGATAAGCTTTCTTATAGAGGAACCAGACGGCAAAAACAAAGAAAAGACCCACTAGAATACCGATTATGTAACTTTGAATTTCCGTGTTTCCCGCCAGATACATGTACCATCCGAATCCAATTCCGAAATGGGTAAGTCCTTTAAAAGAAACTACGCTACTGATATCAGCATCCATGTCTACATCTGCATCTATATCTCCGAAAAAGATGGATAATACGAATTGAATAAGAAAGATGCCTGTCGTGACGAGGGCGATGATGAGGAAAATGGTACTACTCATAATTGTGGGGTATTAGTAAATCATGATTATTTTGTTCTGTAAATATACAGGTTTATGTGAATTATACAAAGATAAATGAGATAAAATGATTAATTTTGCGCGCGAAAACCCTAAAATGAGGAATTAGCGTGCAAAGGTATTTTATTTATTTGGCTTACGACGGGACCAACTATCATGGTTGGCAAATTCAACCGAATGGGATTAGTGTGCAGGAATGTCTGATGAAAGCATTGTCTACCTTTCTGCGTCGCGAAATTGAAGTAATAGGGGCAGGTCGGACAGATGCCGGGGTACATGCTTCCCTGATGGTTGCTCATTTTGACTTCGATGAGCCGTTGGATGAAATATCAGTTGCCGATAAATTAAACCGTTTGTTACCTCCCGATATTTCCATTTATCGTGTTTGCCGGGTCCGGCCGGATGCGCATGCCCGCTTTGATGCGACTGCGCGAACTTACAAGTATTATGTAACGACATCGAAATATCCTTTTAACCGGCAATATCGTTGGCGAGTTTATAATCAGTTGGATTATGCACTCATGAACGAAGCTGCACGTACCCTTTTCGAGTACACTGACTTTACGAGCTTCAGCAAACTTCATACGGATGTAAAGACCAATATCTGTCATATCACTCATGCCGAATGGACGCAGGAAGATGATGCTACTTGGGTGTTTACCATCCGTGCCGACCGTTTCCTGCGAAATATGGTGCGAGCTATCGTAGGTACGCTGATTGAAGTGGGACGAGGGAAACTTACTGTTGAAGGCTTCCGGCGGGTTATCGAACAACAAGACCGTTGCAAAGCCGGGACATCTGCTCCGGGGCAAGCCCTGTTTCTGGTAAATGTGGAATATCCCGAAAGTATATTTGAATAATAAATAATAAATATTCTCATGTGGTTATTATTAGCATTTCTCTCGGCTACTTTGCTGGGCTTTTATGATGTATTCAAGAAGAAATCGTTGAAAGATAATGCGGTACTTCCCGTTTTGTTTCTAAATACATTTTTTTCCAGTCTCATCTTTCTGCCGTTTATCCTGATATCCGTATATAAACCGGACCTGTTGGGAGGAACGATATTTAATGTTCCCGTTGTTGGTTGGGAACAGCATAAATATATCATCATCAAGTCGTTCATCGTGTTGTCTTCGTGGATATTCGGATATTTCGGAATGAAACATCTGCCTTTAACCATAGTAGGACCTATCAACGCCACTCGTCCGGTGATGGTGCTTGTGGGAGCGATGCTGGTATTTGGCGAACGGTTGAATCTCTATCAATGGATTGGGGTAATGCTGGCCATTGTCTCTTTCTTTATGTTAAGTCGTTCGGGGAAGAAAGAAGGAATTGATTTTAAACATAACAAATGGATATTCTTTATTGTGTTGGCTGCCATTACAGGTGCTATCAGCGGATTATATGACAAGTATCTGATGAAGTCTCTGAATCCGATGCTGGTACAATCCTGGTATAATGTTTATCAGGTGTTTATTATGTGTCCTATTCTGTTATTGCTTTGGTGGCCTAAAAGAAAGTCTACCACCCCGTTTCGCTGGGACTGGACGATTATCCTGATTTCTATCTTCCTTTCGGCTGCCGATTTCGTTTACTTTTACGCATTGAGCTATGACGATTCCATGATTTCCATTGTTTCGATGGTCCGTCGGGGAAGTGTAGTAGTCTCTTTCACTTTCGGTGCACTTCTCTTCCGTGAAAAGAATTTAAAAAGCAAAGCGATTGACCTTATACTGGTGTTAATCGGAATGATATTCTTATATTTGGGGTCTAAAAATTAAAACAGTTACACAAAATCTGTTTGTCACAGGTTAAATAAGATAGATATGAAAATAAATAAATTTGTAATCACTATATTCTTTTCTGCTGTCGGACTCTTTGCTTCGACCGCTCTTTGGGCACAAGAAGCCAAAACGCTGTTTGTGAATATGCCGGATTCTCTAAGCCCGTTACTAACCAAAGTAAACCGGGAAGATTGTATTGACTTTCTGGAAAGTAAGATGAAAGCGCAAGTAGAGAATCGTTTCGGCAAGAAGTCGGAGATGACTGATCTAAGTAAAGATTATATCCGTATGCAGATGTCTTCTCAATCTACCTGGCAGATGAAAGTGTTGGCTTTGAATGACTCGACGAACGTGATCTGTACAGTCTCTACAGCTTGTGCACCTGCCTGCGACAGCAGCATCCGTTTCTATACAGATGACTGGAAACCGCTTACAGCATCTCTCTATATTACCCTGCCTGTGATGGGCGACTTTCTGAATACGCCGGATTCAGCAGGTGTTTATGAGTTTGACGAGGCACGCCGTTCGGCAGATATATTATTGATGAAAGCCGATTTTAATAAAGAAAATACAGAATTGACTGTTACATTGGCTACTCCTGATTATATGTCAACAGAAACGGCAGAGAAACTGAAACCGTTTCTCCGCCGTCCGATTGTTTATCATTGGAAGAATGGAGCCTTTACCAAATAGATAATTCTCCATTCTCTTTTTTCCTCTATTCTCAATTCTTTAAGCAATCGTTGATGAATGCGATCATTTCCGGTGTGTTGGCTTCCACACTTTGAAGCAGTTTGAATTGTGCTTTAGTACGAACCAAATTATGTTCCGGATATTTGATTTTATAATAAGTATCTCCATTGATATAGTCTGCCAAGAACCGTACACACTGCATGTATGGGAATAAAGCGGCTGCATAAGGAAGATTCTCAATCTCAATTGGAGTCAGGAATGATTTGGCTCCTTTCAGATAGCCTTTGGTAAACGCTTTGAATATTTCCATATTGAAGTTTACACGATCAAGGTCTTTATCGTCCTCATCACCCGTGTTGGCGCCTGTACGAAGGAAATCGCCATAATCGGAGAAGACAAAGCTGGGCATTACCGTATCCAGGTCGATGACACAAAGCACTTTGCCATCCTCGTCGAACATCATGTTATTCACTTTCGTATCGCAGTGGCAAACACGTTTGGGGAGTTTTCCTTCACGATATAAACGTTCTGCTTTACACATTTCATCTGCACGCTTCTCTATTTCGTCCAGATAGTATTTCACTTCCGATACCCGTCCGGCAGCATCTTTCGCAACAGCTTCACGCAATTGTTTGAGGCGGAACTCCATATTGTGGAAGTCAGGTATGGTTTCACCCAATGTTTCCGGAATATCGGCCAACATAGCCTGGAAGTTACCAAAAGCTTCTCCAGCATAATTTGAATATTCGGGATTCACCGTCTCATACGTTTTGGCGCGTGGGATGAATACCATCACACGCCAGTAGCTATCACCGTCGAACCAATATGCTTTACCCTCTTCTGTTTCGAGGAAACTCAAAACCTTGCGCTCTATATCCGATTCTCCTGCCTCCGTTAGTTTCTTGCGAATATGATTGGTGACAGCGGTAATATTGGATTGAAGCATCTCTACATTCTGAAAAATGGCATGATTGATGCGTTGCAAAACGTAGTCGGGAGCATCTGCTTCTTTGGTGTTTACTTTGTAAGTGTCGTTAATAAGTCCTGTACCCAAAGGTTTGATTTCTTCTATCGTACCTTGGACTTTAAAATTAGCTACAATGCTAGATAAATCTTTCATGGTTTTTTTCTTTAAAAATTTATACTAAGGTTATCGATAATCGTATTTAGCCGCCTCGTTGGCCTGATTAGCCGAGCGAACAGGTACTAATGTGAAGCCCCAATGGTAATCACGATTAGCTGGGATTTGGTGGAAAGGTTCCGGGCGTGCACCCCAACTGTCATATCCGCCTACACCTTGTTGCTTCATGTCCACACAAACCTCTACGAAATCTCTCGGAACGATGTCATTAACATGATGCATTCTCCGCAATACATTACGGGCGGCATTCTCATCATGATTGGCTACTTCTTCCGGGCTAAAGTTATTCCATTGGTAAGGGTGGGGCAGTGCCTCTTCAGAGTCAAAATCTTCGATAGAGTTGCGCAAGGCATTGAAACCGATCGTACTGTCGGCTACCAAAACCAGGCCGTTTCCTTTGGCGGGAGATAAAGCGATCCAACGGGTATCTGTGTGATGTCCGTTTTCCTGTGGACGTACATAGTTGAAGTACATTTTATCTGCTGTTGTCTTATATACGCCAACAAGAGTTCCATGATTACGGTCGATATAGTTCTCTTCCGGACCACGGCCAAAGTATTGTACATTGTTCATCTGTGCCGGCAAGCGGAAACGAACACCGATACGGGGAACTTCCAGTTTGGAAGCGGCCTTGCGGACAGCGTCACTTCCGGGAGTAAACGTAGCCATGCGGGTAGCTTCGGAAACTTCAGTTTCTGTTGCCTGCATATCTGTTGACGTGAATTTGGCATTTACATTGACTACTCCGTTCGGATAGATTTTGTATGTGACAACATACAAGTTGCCGGCAGCCAATAAGTAGGTCACATTTAAGGAAACTACCTTATTCTCTGTTGTCATGGTTGCATCCGTTACGTGGAAGTTTTTGCTTGATTGCTTCCATACCTGTAAACGTTTAGGAGCGCCATTACCATAATCATTATCATTAGGAGCACGCCAGAAGTTAGGCTGAATACCAAATCCGTCTTTGAAATATTCTGTGCCGTCCACTTTATACGAGGTAACTAATCCGCTATTCTTGTTGAATACAAAATTCACTTTGGAAGAAGAAACGATTAGCTCATCTCCTTGAGTCGTTGTTTTCAGTGCCGGACCGTTTGCTTTATAAATAGCTTTCTCTGCCTGGATAGGAAGCTGGAACTGGTCGTATGCTATTTCATATCCTGTTGGAATCAACGGTTCAGGTTCTGTGGTTGTCACGCTGAAGTTTACAAAATATTCCACTCCCGGTTGGGCTTTCAAGCCGTTTACCGGTACGGTGAATTCTTTGGATGCCTGCGGAGCAATATCCAAAGATACTTTTCCACCTTTTATAGTCTTTCCGTTAGCGAGTACGTTATAGTGAATCTGATACTTTTTCAGATTGGTGAAATAGAAACGGTTGGTGATTTTGAATATACCGGCAGCGGCATCTACTGCCTCAAAGCCTACATTCTGATGTACATATTTCACTTCAGCCATTGCCGGATGCGGACCACGATCCGGATTGACAAGACCGTTGCAGAGGAAGTTGCCATCGCTCGGCGCGTCTACACCGAAGTCACCTCCGTAAGCCCAGTATTCTCTTCCATTCTCATCTTTCTGGAGAAGACCTTGGTCTACCCAGTCCCAGATATATCCACCCTGTAGGTTCGGATATTTGTAAATCGCCTGCCATTGTCCCCACAGGTTTCCGGTGGAGTTTCCCATTGCGTGCGCATATTCGGAAGGAGCTACAGGACGGTCGCTGCCGTTCTTTCCTGTATTTTCCAGCCAGTCGGCACCTGGATATTGCGGAACATACATATCGGAGTTCCATTCCCATTGAGCACGCTCATAGTTGACAGGGCGATTCATCAGCTCTTTGTCAGCCTCTTTCAGCCACAAGTAAGTCTGATAGAAATTATATCCGTTTCCGGCTTCATTTCCCAACGACCAGAAGGTGACGCTCGGATAGTTCTTGTTGCGTTCGAACATATTGATGGTACGGTCCATGTGTGGTTTCAGCCATTCGGGGTTGTTACCCAATGAACCGCCCTTTCGAAGATCGTAATACATTCCGTGGCTTTCGACATTGGCTTCATCGTACACATAAAGACCGTATTCATCGCAAAGTTCGTAGAAACGGCGGTCTTGCGGATAGTGGCAAAGGCGTACGCTGTTCAGGTTATGTTGCTTCATAAGCTCGAAGTCACGACGCATTAACTCTTCTGTTACATAATGACCTGTTGACGGGTTGTGTTCGTGGATATTTACCCCTTTCAGTTTTAGTGGCTGACCATTGATGAACAGGCAAACGTATGGTTTTCCGTTAGCAGCTTTTTGTTCGATAGGTTTGATTTCAATACGGCGGAATCCTACATTAAAAGGAATAATCTCATTTATTTTGCCATTCTCTTTGACGGTCATCAGCAGTTTGTACAGATTCGGATGTTCGGATGTCCATGTATTGACATCTGCCAGCTTCTGATCGAAAGAAAGTGTACGTACTTCGTCCGATGGGATATAGGCGGTCTTCTCTTCAGTAGAGATTACTTTTCCCTGTGCATCCAATAGCTCATAAACTAATGTGAGATTAGTTGCTGCCTTCTCGTGATTTCTCAAATCGACATTCAAGCTGAAGATTCCATTCTTGTAGCTGTCATCCAGGGTAGACTTCACCCGGAAATCTTTGAGGGCTGCTTTAGGTTGTGAATACAGATAAACATCGCGTTCAATACCGCTCATGCGCCAGAAATCCTGACATTCCAGATAGGAACCAGTGCTCCAGCGAAAGATTTTAACGGTAAGCACGTTCTTGCCGGGCTTCACATAGTTGTTAATAAGAAACTCTGCCGGATTTTTGGAGTCTTCGCTATATCCAACTTCTTGCCCGTTGATATATACATATACGCCGGACTTGGCTCCTGCCAGATGCAGGTAGATATCCCGTCCGTCCCAATCTGCCGGAATATCAATATCCCGGCGGTAAACTCCCACCGGATTCGCTTCGGGAAGAGCCGGAGGTTGCGGATTGCGCGGCTTGAATTCATAACCATGATTGGTGTAGATGGCTATTCCGTGTCCTTGTACTTCCCAGTTGCCGGGTACCTGAATATCATTCCACGAATCTGTATTTGTATTCGGGTCAGTAATGTTGTCGGGAAGCTTTTTGTAAGAGTCTACAAAGTAGAATTTCCAGGTTCCGTTCAGCAAGCGGTAATACTTGCTTCGTTCGAACTTGCCACTCAAGGCATCAGCGCGATTGTTGTATGTCATAAAAGAAGTGCGTGGATACTCTTTGTTGACTTCAACTACCTGCACATCCTGCCAATAGGGTTTCACGGCTTTTTCAGCCATTACATTAAATGTTGTCAGGGAAAATATTCCCATGAAAATGCCTGTTAATAAATTGGGGGTTGGTCGAAATTTCATGTTTCTCAATATTGGTTTTTCATTTCTTTTTTATTTTACTTTAATATGATCGAATCCTTCTCCATAAACTCCGATGACAGCACTTTGTGACACAAATGCATTCGGGTCTATATCTTTAATCAACCGGAAGATGATAGGCGATTCCCTCTTCTTGGCTAATACGAACAGCATCTTTACTTCTCGTCCTGTATAAAAGCCGGTTGCATTGATAATCGTAACTCCCCGGTGTGGATATTCGTTGATATGCCGTCCTATTTCTTCATATTTATTGGATATGATAAAGAACTGTACGGATTGACGGGCACTATTCACTACCTGGTCGAGAACGAAGCTACAAATATAAAGAGTTACAAACCCATACACCACTTTTTCCCAGTCTTTTAAGACAAAATAACTGGAAGAAATAATAATCATATCGCAGATGAGTACGACTCTTCCTAATGTGATGTCCCGGTATTTGTTGATGATGGCTGCGATAATATCCGTGCCTCCTGTGCTTCCGTTTGCCGAAAAAGCAACCCCTATACCACCTCCACAGAAGGATGCTCCAATGACACATGCCATAAAGGGCTGGTCGTAAAGGAGTCCGAAACCTGCTGTCAGCTTTTGAATGACGGACAGAAAGAAGGTGAGGGTAAATACTCCAAAAATAGTTTTAATGCAAAACTTCATCCCCAGCAATTTGAGGGCCAGTAGCAATAAAAAGAAGTTGATGCTGAAGTACGTATACTGTACGGGAAAACCCGTAGCCCAATATACAATAGAAGCAATACCTGGTACTCCCCCGGTAGTGATATCGTTCGGAAGTAGAAAAACGGTCCAACCGATGCCATACAAAATCATGCCGATGGCAATCATTACATAATCTCTGGCTTCACGGATAATGCTTTGCTTAGAAGGTTTTGGAATAGCTGTTTTCATAAAAGTGATTATGATAATCTATAAAATGTTCAAACACGAACCCATGAATAATCCGGCTTTGGGGGAGAAGCCGGATTGGTTCATTATGTTCGTGCTAAAAGGATATATTCAGTTTTATTTTGCAAAAGCGTGACGATAGCCTTGTACTTTATTCCATCCGCCGCGAGTGAAATCGGGGACTTCTACCGGAGCAGAATTGTTTTCGATGGAAAGTCTGGTAAGTTCGGCCATGCAACACCACTCTGCCAGGTCATAAACGTCCATATCTAATGGTAATCCATTTTGCAGGCAATATGCCAGACGGTAGTCCATGATAAAGTCCATACCACCGTGGCCGCCTACTTTCTTGGCAGTTTCTTCCAACTCTATGTGAATCGGATCTTTATATTTGTCCATCAAGGCTTTCTTTACATTTTCGGATACAGAGCCATGTGCATTCAGATTTTCATGATTAGGCACATCTTTAGAATCAACTTGTGTAGGTCGCAGGCAATATTCTTCAATCGGATATTTGCTTGCATAACCATCGGCTCCTACTATCTGGTACATACGGCTGTATGGGCGGGGGGTCATTACATTGTGCTGGATCAACATCGTTTTGCCATTTTCTGTGCGAATCAAGGTCGAAGTCTGGTCACCATTCTGGAAGTCGGTCACTTCTTCTCCTGTTTGTTTTTTAATGTAAGCCGGTCCGTTGACAGCTTTCGTATCCATAGATACCAATGTTTTCATACGGTCGCCACGGTGGATGTTAAGTACCTGACAAGCGGGGCCCATACCGTGAGTCGCATATACGTCACCGCGATGCAGGTGATTATAATCCATTCGCCAGTTGTTCCAGTATTCAGGCCAGAAATCTTCCAGGTTGTGGATATATGAACCTTCTACATGAAGCACTTCTCCGAATACGCCCTGTTGTGCCATATTTAAAGAAGTCAGTTCAAAGAAGTCATATACACAGTTTTCGAGCTGCATACAATGCTTGCGGGTCTTTTCAGAAGTGTTGATTAACTGCCAGATTTCATCCAATGTCATAGCGGCAGGAACTTCGATGGCTACATGCTTGCCATGTTCCATGGCATAGACACCCATTGCAGCATGATGCTTCCAGTCTGTAGCTATGTATACAAGATCAATATCATCCCGCTCGCAAAGTTTTTTCCATGCATCTTCCTCTCCGCTGTAAGAAGCAGCTGCAGGGAGTCCGGCATTCTTCAAAATTTCTTGTGATTTTTCAACACGTTCGGGAAGCAGGTCGCATAACGCTACAATCTTAGTTCCCGGAATATGAGTCCAGCGTGCTACGGCGCCGGGACCACGCATTCCTAAGCCGATGAAACCGATACGTACGGTATCAATTTTAGGAGTAACGAGTTGGATTACATCTTCTTGTCCGGCAGGGCGGGCAGGAGTTTCTACTTTGATAGGAGTAAAGGCTTCCGGAGCCTTTGGTTGTTGAGTACAACTGGTGTGCCAAGTTAACAAAGCCAAGCCGATAGCAGTGGCTGTGAGTAGTTTCTTCATCATATTTTAAGTTTTTAATAGGGGTTATTCGCTGTTTTTCATTTACGTGTCAAAAATAGTAATTAATTAGCCAACTATTTATATTTATAACTGATATTTTCATCATAAACTTCTATTATGAGGTAGAAAATGATTCAAACTTTTTCTACCTGATTTTGTATAGTCTTGTGTATCGACAAATACATATAAAAGACAGGCCGTTAGAAGGTCTTTCCTAAAAAGAAGTGGTCTTTTTAGAATTGCTTAACGTTTACTACTTTTGTTTTGATTAACTACATAAGCAGGTAATCCATTATAGTTCATTTCGGTACGGAAATGAGCTAAATGATAATTTTGCGGAGTGCCCTGAAAGGGCTTAATTATATAGCGTAGGGCAACGCCCTACGTAAAAACGGTAATCTGAATTTGCGCCCTGAAAGGGCATAATTGTATACAGTTCCGCCCTTTCAGGGCTTGTGGCTGGTGTGTTTTTTTCGTAGGGTGTTGCCCTACGCTATATGATTAAGCCCTTTCAGGGCATCCCAATAAATATATAATTGTAAGGCTTTCAGCCTAACCGATAAATTTTCATTTAACCGCTAAATTCCCATTTAATTAAGAACAGCATAGAAACGNGTTAAACGG